>JAFAGE010000403.1 GCA_023423015.1 Bacteroidota bacterium | reverse complement strand
CGCGTGAACCACGCGCCTCCACTTTTCGTAATCCGAATCTTGTTTCAATTTCTGAAACGGATCCCTCTGAATCGATCAATTGCGCAACGAGATTATATAATACGGGGGATTCGGGGGACCACAACTTCGCGCCCGGAATTTCAATCACTACACGCTGTTGCTTTTGTCCGGCCTCAAGCAGCAGCGGAAAATTTGCCTCGGCAATAGGATTACTGTCTTGCTGCTTTCGCTCGTACACTTTTAACCGTATTGTATAGCTTCCCGGATCGTGAATTCTCGTGGTAAGGTTGAACCGCACAAGTTGGTCTTCCACGATACTCACCACACCAACACGGGAGCGAAGGCGGTTTCTTTCAACCTGCTCGAGCCAGATGCTACGAACTGCGCCGGTATAGGTCTGGTACCAGATGCCACCACGCTTATATACGAAGGATTCCTGTTTGCCTCGTGGAATGTTGGCATCCATCGTGTCGGCAATACGAACGGTAATTCTGTTAACAGGTCGCAGAATTTCCTGGCTGAGTTCGAACGAAAAAGAAGTGTACTCTCCCACATGCACCAACTCGCCTTCGATGGTCTGAATCGGAATTCCGTTGATCCACACCATGGTTTCGTAGCCGCAGGCTCCAAAAGTGAGTTGCCACATCATGTGGGAACCTTCGCCGAGTTTTTCGGGAATGGTGAATTCGCGTTCGTACCAGGCTACGATCTTGTCGTGCCAGCTTTTCGGCGACTCAGACAGGCGGCTTTCCTCCATGTGCTTTTCAATGGAGCCGGGCCACATAGCGGTATGCGTATAGTTATGCCCAAGATGCCAACCGTGCCTCAGGCCATCATCTTCACTGTCGATGGCAAACTTCCACTCCCCATCCAATAGAAGGTAGCTATTGGGGCGGACTACAGCCCTCGGTAACGGATGATCATCAAGATAACTTTCTTCCTTGCTTTTGGAAAATCCATAGTTGGGCTGAACCAAATCCATATGTATGTAAGTGTTAAACGGCCGTAGTGGTTACACAAATGTTATTCCACATGTGAAAGGTGAAAGGTGAGCGGTGAAAGATGAAAGGTAAAAGGAAATTACGGTTTTCACTGCTCACCGCTCACCGCTCACCGATCACCTCTTGGGTATATAATTTTCATAGCATTCCCCAAACGTGCACGAATGAAAAAGGTTTCAGCTAAAGATTTCTTTAAAAGCCTTCCAAAGATCCTGTTGGCCACTTTTAAGAGCTTCTCGAACGACAGGGGTATGAAGCTGTCGGCCTCTCTCGCCTATTATACCATTTTTTCGCTTGGTCCTTTGCTTTTGCTGCTAATGTCGCTGGCAAGCATATTCTTTGGTGAAGAAGCCATACAGGGCCAGATCTTCGGTGAGATGAAAGGACTGATAGGTGCCTCGGCCGCGGCACAGGTGCAGGAGATCATTAAAAATATCAGTATAGAGGAGAAAACCAACTTCGCCCTTGCAGTGAGCATCGTGACATTGGTAGTTGGTGCCACAACTGTTTTCATCGAAATCCAGGATTCGCTCAATATGATCTGGAAACTGAAAGCTAAACCAAAAAAAGGGTGGCTGGCCTTTCTTAAAAACAGGTTGTTGTCGTCGTCGCTGATAATTTCTATTGGCTTCCTGTTGATTGTTTCCCTGATCGTCAACGGTGCAGTGCAGGCGTTGATGGACGTGATTGCGCGTTATTTCGGAGAAGGCACAGACATCATCGTGTTGGTGGTGAATTTTGTTATCACGTTTGTTGTAATTGCTGTATTATTTGGAATTATTTTCAAATTTCTTCCCGACGCGAAAATCAAATGGAGGCATGTGCGTTCCGGAGCAATCTTCACTGCTATCCTGTTTATTATCGGAAGATATCTCATCGGCATTTATATAGAACAAACAGCCACTGAGTCTACCTATGGAGCAGCCGGATCAATAATAGTGTTGCTCGTCTGGATCTACTACAGTGCTGTGATTTTATACATCGGCGCTGAATTTACCCAGGTGTTCACTGAAGCACATGGTGGTCATATCGAGCCTGCACCATATGCCGTGCATGTTGAAGAAAAAGAAGTGGAGCACGAGGTTGACCAATTGCCTCCTCAGAATGCAGACGTGTTGAAAGATCACAAAAAATAAAAAGCCCCGCAGTAAACTGCAGGGCCGCTCAATAAAGGATTGAAGTTTATTTTACATACACGTACACATAGTCTACAGCTGTCGCACCCTTGTTATCCTTAACGGTTAACTTGAAGTAGTAAGTACCTTTTCTAAGGCTGCGTGCGCCGAGTTTTCCATCAACACCATCGTATCTTGTATACAGTGGGCCGCTCATCTTTGTCCAGTTGTAGTAAACAATCTTACCATCGGGATCGTAAGATGTGGTTCCATCCAGTGTTACCTGGTTGGTTGAACTCAGATAAATTGTTTTGTCTGCTCCGGCCTTTGCAATTGGTGCTTTGTTGGTTGTTGTAGTTGGTGCAGGAGCAGTTGTTGTTGTTGTGCCTCTTTTATGCAGAAGCATCCATTGGTAGATATTATAACCGTCTACTTTAGTCGTCGGGTTAAACGCTCTCTGCCATGTACCGTTGTGAGAAACGCCATCGTACCAGATAGTGAGCTTGGTTTTGGATGCATACGAAGGATTTCTTGCGTCGACCCACTTGAACCAGTCAATTCCCCATTGTTCAGGAATTGCTGCATCTGCACTCGAATAAAGGCCCCACATAGGGAGATTTTTAGATGCAACATTAGCTGCAAGTGTAGTTGTCGGTTTTGTACCACCACAAACAGGAACTATAGCAGCAGCATTCTGTCCGTACACCGCACTCCAGTCGAATGTAGAACCACCACCCATACTGAGTCCGGTTACGTACACTCTTGCCGCATCAACTCTCCAACGTCTCTTGGCGTAGTCAATCACTGATTGTACCTGGGCAGCAGAAGGACGAACCTTAAACTGCGGAGCAATTACGAGGAAGGAATGGTTTACACCACCTATGTTGAAGTTGGCGGGAAATGTTTTGTTGTAAAGATGCTTAGGCAATCCGCAGCAGTTCATCCTCGAGAGTGATGTACCCAACTCTCCGATACCGTGAATGAACACAATCAGCGGATATTTTTTTGTTGTGAGATTGTATCTCGCAGGGACCCCTTGCCAGAATCCTGCGACATTTGAGTTTACATTGTACTTAACGCTCGTCCACACGGGAGGCGCTGTTTCTACTACATCATTGGCAGTTGCATCGCTGGATACTTCGGCAGAAATAGATTCGTCTTCTTTTAAGAGTACATCCTTTTGGCACGAAGTAAAAATAAGAGAAAGAGCTGACGCAAAAACCAACACACGTTTCCTGGCATTCATAAATAAAATCAGAGCTTTTAAATTAAAGGACGATTAACGTTGCCCCTTTAACTAAAATGGTGCCAGAAATTCTTGTTGATGGAATTCTACAGGTTGGGGTTAAATAACATGTTGCTATTTTAACATATATATGAAACAGGAAATGTATAACGTTTACGTATACACTTCCTGAGTTTCACACATTCGCGAAAAAATTATTTAATCGTTTCTTTTATTTCTCCACACGTAAGCATTTCATCACCATAATAAGGATTGTTGATCTCCTTCTTTGTAGATAACCAGTATGCTCCTTTGTTGTTGAAGGCCATCGGACAATAATCAACGTAGATTTCTCCCTGTGACAATCCGGATTTTTTTACAAGCTGAATCATATTGTCACTCAGTTTTGAATATTCAGCTCTTTGTTCATCCAGCTTGCTGGTAGATGCAATCTTCTTTGCAGATGCTGCGATGTTATTTGCGTCCGTTACATCCTTTGCTCCTGCTTCGATTGCCTGTGCAGCGATCCTGGCTTCAGCAGCATCTTTGTTCACCAATGCTGTACTAAGATGGGTGTAGTGCTGGTATATTGCATTTACTGACTCATCCTTCAACTTTGCCTGTGCTGTGCTTGCCTGCACAGTATCAGTGTTAGAAGTTTCAGGTTGATGTGCTTCATGCGAAGCTTGTTCATTGTTGTTCCCGCATGCCGTTGTAAATAATACTAAGGCGGCGCCTGCTAAGATTCTGTTCCTCGTTTGCATAGTAGTTGTTATTGTTATAATTATTGATTTGAATGTTAATGCTGATGATTTGTTGTTGATGCAGCGCCTATATTCATTCCTCCCTTCTTCAACACATATTCACTGTATAGCAAATAAGCTCCCGAAACTACAATCCTGTCGTTCTTTTCCAGGCCGTGTAATACTTCAACATAGCTCGCATCTTCTTTGCCGGTGTGGATGGCAACAGGTTCAAACTTACCCGCACCAATTTCCCGCCAAACATGAGCGCCTCTGCTGTCGCGAATCACGGCATCTACCGGCAGCATCATAGCTCCTGAAACTTTCCGGGGGACAATTACAACGGCCTGCATACCTGGCAGTATTTTACCTCCGGGATTTGGGATAGCCCCTCTCACCGTTACAACCTGTCTACCCGCAATTGTTGCCGGAACAACAAAGGATACTGTCATTGAAACAGGATCATTACTTCCGGGAAGCAGAACATTTAATGATTTTCCAATACCAGCCATGTCCTGTTCATTGCTATACAAGTCGGCTTCTATCCACACATTACGATAAGATTCCAGACGCAACACTGCACCACCTTCTTCTACGTAGCTGCCTTCAGTTGCCATCACTTCTGCAATGTTCCCTGAAGTTTCGGCATACCAGGTTGTGTATGGAGAAACTTTATTGTTTTGTATAATGGCATTTATCTGCTTCGGTGTTTGTCCGAATAATTGCAGCTTTTGTTTTGCAGCTTTTTCAATCCGTACAAACTGCTCGTCGCCCGGAAATTGTTTTAGTTGTGCATAGGCGACGAGATACTCTTGCTGGAGACCAGAGAGTTCTTCGGAGTAGATTGAGAAAAGAGGTTCACCTGGGTTAACCTGCAATCCTTTTTCCTTTTTGAATAATTTTTCAATCCGCCCTCCTACTCTCGCCGAAACAATTGAATTATTCTGAGGGTCAGCTATCACCCTTCCGTTTACACGCAGGTCGCTCGACATAGAGGTATCCCCGATACTGATAGTGCGGATATTTGCCAACGCGATTTGATTGTTGTTTAATACCAGCGATGCGTCCTGGTTAGAACGGTCGAATACCACCAGGTCCATTCCGCAAATGGGGCATGTCCCTGCAGTTTCCTGCACCACCTGTGGGTGCATGGGACAGGTGTACGTTAATTTAGCCTCAGCTGTTTCGCCCTGCTTGTGTTCTGTACATCCGGTAGCGAATGCCAGGAAGGGCAACATCAGTATGAAAATATATTTATTCATCGCCTGGAGTTTTTACCGGATCAATAAATGCTTCACTGTCGGCCAGGAAGGCTGCATTTGCTGCTACCTTCCATCCACCGATATCAGTAGATATTAAAGCCTGGCCATTGATCACGGTAGTTAATGATATCCGGACCGGTTTGAAACCGGATTGATCTTTACGAAAAACGAGAGCATAGTTTCCTGTGTTCAGGATTGCTTTCTGCGGAAGCCACCATCCTTCTGAAAATTCCACGGGTATGTGGGCAGTAAGTAAATCCCCTACCCTGAAGTCATTTCTTTTGATATACACGCGTACAATGTGAAAAGTTTGATTTGAACGTAGTGTTGGTTCAATAAACCCCACCGTTCCGCTGATCATATTTTCGCGGTCACCCTGTTTATGAAATAAAAGCGATTTACCCCGCTGAATACCGGCTGCCTGTGATGGCTCAATAGCAAATTCAGCAACAACAGACCTGGTATCGAACAACGTGAAGAGTGGCTGACCCGCAGCTACGTACTGGCCTTCGCGGATAGCTAATGATTGGTTCGCACCTTCCTGCATTACCGGATCTGTTCCCTGCTCTACGATAATGCCATCTGCATTGCTATATACAGGCACCCGGTGTTGAACTTTGCCCGACTGCAACACTCCATTAATATCTGTTTCACGCATTCCCAGCAACACCAAACGTTGTTTCGCTTTGTCAAGAAGTTCCTTTTCTCCTGAATTCTGCAGGAACAACATCTCCTGTTGGGCCGCAGCAAGATCGGGAGAGTATATTTCAAGAATCAGTGTTCCCTGTTTAACAGGTTGGTAGTTGTATTTAACATGCAGCTTCTCTATACGTCCGGCTACCCTTGAGGAAACGGAAACTTGTTTCCTTGTATCATATGTTACGGCGCCGTTTATTTCTCTTGAAAATATTTTCTTTCCCTGTTCCGGTTCAACTACGCTCACACTTGCAATAATGTTATCTGAATTGACAGGCTGCGCCACGGCGATCAGCGAAGTGTCTATATGACTTTCATGTGTAACATGTTCACCGTGGTTGGTTTTATCACTGCACGATGCAATTATAAAGCTGACCGCGGCACAGATAAATAATTTATCGATACAGTTCTTTTTCATATGCTACGATCATTTCAAAGTGTTCTAATTTTTCATCAAGCAGGTTCATCTGCATCATGTTGAGTGCTTCCCATGAATCGAGAACTTCCCGCAAGCTGATTTTATTCTCCTGGTACAACAGGTAATTCGCATCCAGTGCTTTCTTCAGAGCAGGAATTATCTTGTCTTCAGTGGAGATCACGCGTTCGTGCATGGATACTATTTCACGTTGCATGCCATTCAACATTCCCTTGGTTTCCTGTAACATGCCCTGCCTTTCCTTCTCCATGCTTTTTATAGAATATTCCATCGCCTTCACCTCCGACTTATACATCTTCGAAGCCCACGGAGCAATGGGAATACTGATCATACCCATAATACTGTAAGCGCTGGGCATGGTTCTTCCGAGGGGCACCATGTGATCGAAACGGATCCGGAAATCGGGTTTACGTTCCATCTGCATGCTGGATATGTTCAATTGCATGCTGCGGATACGCTCATTCATCTGCGAAATGTCTTTTCTAGACGCAGCGATCTCTGAAGTATCTTCCACCTGGGGTGGAACATAATGCACGTCGGCTGCGGTGTCGATGTCGAATTGCAGGTTTTCCTCTTCGTTCATTAAACCCAGCAAAGTGGCCCGGGCACGTTGAATAACTCCTTCCTGCATCACCAGCATGTTTTTATTTTCCTCGAGTTTTGCAGTGATCGTATATATCCCCGACAGATTTGAACGATTGTAGGGATAGCGAACCTCCTCGATCTTCTTCATCGTATTCATTAAACGCTCGTTTTCGTGCAACAACGAAATTTTGTTCTTTGCAATTAACCACAGGTAGTATTGTTCGCGGGCCAATGCACGGAGGTTATTGAGTGCAATATTTCTGTCGCCCGATACAATATTTGCCTGTGAAGAGATGTATTTCTTCTTCGCGTTGATCTTTGCGGGATTTGGAATATCCTGTTCTACCTGGAACATCAGGTTACCTTTATCGCCATCGCCCATAACCTTACGTTGCGAATACGGCGTCATAAATGTTCCGGCACCAACCATCGGGGCCATCCATCCCGATGCAGCATCTGCTCGGTAACGATAACTTTCGGCCTGCAATCCATAAGCCTGGAGTGTAATGTTCTGCTTATCGATCCGGCTCAATATCGAATCAAGCTGCAGCACAGGCAGGCTGTCTTGCGCTATTCCCCACGAGGGTAACAACAGTAGCATAATATGTTTAATGATTTGTTTCATGTACCTGTATTTTTCCGTATTTACGTAATTCGTATTCTTTGGCCATCAGGAATATGAGGGGAGTAACAAGCAAAATGTGAGTTGATGATGTAAGTACACCTCCTATCATCGGCAACACGATCGGTTTCATTACATCGGTACCAACACCCGTGGACCACAACACCGGGATCAACCCAAACAATGCAACACACACGGTCATAAGTTTTGGACGTAACCTTTTGGCAGCGCCCATAATCACATATTCCATCAGGTCATCCCTGGTAATTGTTTCACGCGAGTTGCCTTTTGCACGAATCAGCTGTTGCATGGCATCGTTCAGGTAAATCACCATAACGATACCTGTTTCAACAGCTATCCCGAAAAGAGCGATAAACCCTACTGCAACAGCAACGGATAAATTCACACCATACAACCAGACCAGGTAAGCTCCACCAATAAGCGCAAAAGGAATGGTGATCAGGCTGAGAAATGCTTCGCGAAGTGAATTGAAGGCAAAGTACAATGCAAGAAAGATGATCACTAACACAACCGGGGCGATCCACAACAAGGTTTGCTGCCCGCGAATTAGATTTTCATATTGACCGCTCCATTCAACATGGTAACCGGCGGGAAGCACATTCGCATCATTCAGCTTACGCATGGCTTCTTCCACAGTGCTACCAAGGTCGCGGTTGCGCACGTTAAACAACACAGCACCGCGCAGCATAGCATTTTCGGATTGAATCATCGGAGGACCTTCCTGGAAACGGATATCCGCAACGGATGATAGAGGAACTTCACCTGAGACTGGCGACATCACCGGTATGCGCCCGATCTGTTCCAGGCTATTCCGAAATTCCTGGGCGAGCCGGACAGCTATTGAAAAGCGCTGCCTTCCTTCTACTGTGTTCCCGATAGTAGCTCCACCTAATGTACTTTCAACTATACTGTTGATGTCATCTATTGTTATCCCGAGGCGTGCCATGTCGTTGCGACGCGGAGAGATGTCGAGGTATTTTCCTCCGGTAACAGGCTCCACATACAGGTCGGCAACACCAGGTGTTCCCTGCAATGCATCTCTTACCCGTTCGGATACCGATGCAATTGTGTCTATCTGTTGTCCGAATACCTTCACTCCAACGTCGGTTCTTATTCCGGTTGAAAGCATATTTATCCGGTTGATGATGGGCTGTGTCCAGCCATTCACCACGCCGGGAATCTGCAGCTTTGTATCCAGTTCGTTGATGATGTCTTTTTTGGTTATGCCTTTTCGCCATTGTGATTTTGGCTTCAGCATGATGATGGTTTCAATCATGCTGATCGGCGAATTGTCGGTTGCAGTGCTTGCCCTGCCGGCTTTCCCTAATACCTTATCTACTTCCGGAACTGTCTTGATTATCCTGTCCTGCACCTGCAGAATTCTTTTCGCTTCTGTATTTGAAATATCGGGTAGCGTGACAGGCATGAACAAAATACTTTGTTCATCCAGCGGAGGCATGAACTCTGTACCGAGGTTTCTCAGCAGAGGAATAGTTATAAGCAGTGCAACAAGGTTGATAGCGATTGTAGTTTTCCGCCACTTCAACACGGTGCGTATTACCGGCTCGTAAATTCTTTCAAGAACCCGATTCACCGGGTTTGCGTGATCGGGCCGAAACTTTCCTTTCATAAAAAATGAAATGAGCACGGGTGCCAGCGTAATTACCAGCAACGCGTCGACGATCATGATGAAAGTTTTGGTATACGCAAGCGGATGGAACAGTTTACCTTCCTGCCCGGTGAGCATGAATACGGGAAGAAATGATGCAATGATGATGATCGTGGCGAAGAACACACCACGCGAAACCTGCTTGCTCGAAGAAGATATAATCTTCATGCGCTCTTCTTCCGTTATCCACGACTGTTGTTTATTTCGTCTGAACCAGCTCATTGAATGTTGGATTTATTGTTCATGTATTCTGCATACCGGTCGGCCAGGTGTTTGTATGCGTTTTCGCTCATGATGATTCCATTGTCAACAATTACCCCGATCGCCAGGGCGATGCCCGTGAGCGACATAATATTTGAACTGATGCCAAATGCGTTCAGCAATAAGAAACTGGCAGCGACTGTAATAGGAATCTGGATGATTATGCTGAGTGCACTTCTCCAGTGAAAAAGAAATACGATCACTACCAGCGACACGACAATCATCTCTTCGATCAATGTTCGTTTCACTGAATTAATCGATTCCCTGATTAATTCACCGCGGTCGTACACGATGTCGAACTTCACGTTATCAGGCAAACCTTTCGATACTTCCACCATCTTCTTTTTCACGTTGTCTATGACGTTTGCTGCATTTTCTCCGTAGCGCATCACTACTATTCCTCCCACACGTTCACCTTCTCCATCCTGGTCGAAGATGCCCAGGCGTTGTTCGCCCGTCATCTGAACGGTAGCTACGTCGCTTACAAGAACGGGAAGGCTGTTTTGATTTTTTACCGGGATGTTCATGATGTCTTCGATTGATTGCAGGTAGCCGGTTGTTTTGATGATGTATCCAATATCGCTGAGCTCAAACTTTCTTCCGCCTGCCTCATTGTTGTTGCTGCGGATTGCGTTGATTACTTCCGGAACGCTGAGCTTATAATAGAGAAGTTTGTTTGGATCAAGGGTGACCTGGTATTGCTTCTGAAATCCTCCGAAAGAAGCAATCTCACTTACACCCGGAACATTCTGGAGGGCAAAGCGGATGTACCAGTCCTGCAAAGCTCGCTGCTCGCCAAGATCCATACCGGGAGCATCCAGGGTGTACCAAAGAATATGACCAACTCCCGTTCCATCCGGGCCAAGTTGTGGTGCCACGCCTTCCGGTAAAGTTTGGGTGACAGTACTCAGCCGTTCAAGCACTCTCTCGCGTGCCCAATAGATATCTACATCATCTTCGAATATGATGTAGATAAAGCTCATCCCGAACATGGAGGTTCCGCGCACATATCGAATGCGTGGCAGACCCTGCATATTGGTAACAAGAGGATATGTTATCTGGTCTTCTATTAATCCCGGACCGCGCCCCATCCATTCTGTGAAAACAATAACCTGGTTTTCGGACAGATCGGGAATCGCATCGATCGGGTTGTTACGCACCGATAATGCGCCCCAGATAAAAAGTGCGCTAGAAAGAAGAAGAACAATAAACCGGTTTCTGAGCGACCAGTCAATAATTCGATGTACCATAAAAGATAATCATTCGCATAAGAGAAACATAAATGAGCAATGCTCAAAGGAGTACCAGTAAAGGGAAACAAAAATGCCCCGCGTAGGATGCGAGGTATCAGATGCGAATGGAACGAACAGAAAGGTAAACCGGTGTTTTCTCATGCGCAGGCGGCGCATTCCCAACCGGGTAAGATTCCTGCAGATAAGGCAGAGATATTTCTGTGTAAGAAGATTGATGACTTATTTCAGCCGGAGCTAAGAGAATGAGCTTAAAGAAAGTTTCGGACGACTTATGCACGTCGTCGACCTTCACCACTTTGTGTTCGTCGCGGCAGCAATCATCTTTTGAAGAGGCGCTTTTTTCCATGCCGCACGAATTGCAGCTTTGGTCTTCATCATGGCCGAGTTCCGAGCCCACCAATTCGCCCATACAGTAGTGTATGTTCACAGTAGCGCCTGTAGCGCCAGCCATGTACAGCACCGTGAGTATTACGAGGGCGAGGTGTTTCATGTAGGGCAAAGATAGTGTTTTAGGTGAAAGGTGAAAGACTGTAGGAAAGCGGCAATGTCGGGAAACGGCAAACGGCAATGATTTCTTTCACGTTTCACCTTTCACTTAGATTCTTCAGCTCGACTTTCCTGAACTCGATCGGGTGGCTTTCGCTTTGGAGGGAGATATAACCAGAGTTAAGTAGCTGACCGTCTTTCTTTACGGCGGGGTCGAAGCCGGATACCACTTCGCCGCCGATCTGTGGTTTTTGATACACCAATACCGTGTCGCCGTTTACAATATGTTTGATTATGCTATCGCCAAGTACAAGAACTTCCGCACGCACCCATTGGTCGCCGCGGTAAGTCTGCGATGAAGAATTAACACAATGTTGGGTGACAAGGGTGTCGTTCATCACGACATGCGTGCCTGGAGTACATAGGTTGCAGGTAGACCTTTCGCCTGTGGAATCGCCACCGAGGAGCTGTACTTCTATAGATATCGGAAAGTCCTGGTCTTTCAGCATTGACTCGGGCGATTGACAATGAATCATAAGCCCGCTATTCCGTATCGCCCATCCGGGGCCATCTTTAGCCTGGTTGCCTACAAACCTGTATTCTGCCGCCAGCAGGTAGTGAGAATATGGTGTATTGTAGAATATGTGCCCGAACTTTTCATTGAACGATGAATCCGGATTGTATTGCACCTTCAGTTTGCCATCTTCTACATAAAAGGTGTTGCCGGGATTTTCGCCCAGTTCATGTCCGCGGATTTTCACTGTCCAACCGGTGAGGTCTTTACCATTAAACAACTGCACCCACTCTTCTTGTTTAGGATTACAGCTTATTTGCAATAATATCAGCAGGAAAAAAGCAGCAGATTTCATCGCATTAAGATAGGAGAATTTTTCAGGTGTTACAGCTCCTGATCAGCTACTTCTATGTTTTATTAGCCTGGCGCGGCACGTTTTTTTACAACAACACACTACAGCCATCATTCCACAACTTGTACGCTTCCTTAAACCCTCACTTGTTTGAGTTGTTCATGCTGGCTTGCGATTACTCATAAAATCATATTCACTTATGTTAGCAATGAACTATCGGGGACCCTTCAGGGTGCGCCTCGACAAAAACAAAGCGTTGCCCCGCATCGAACACCCAAACGATGCCATTGTTCGGGTAACACGCTCATGTATCTGCGGTTCGGATTTGCACCTTTATCATGGTATTGTTCCGGACACAAGGCCGGGTATGACCTTCGGTCACGAGTTCACTGGCGTGGTAGAAGAAGTTGGTCCGGCGGTAGATAACCTGAAGGTGGGTGACCACGTAATGGTTCCATTCAACATTGCGTGCGGCTCATGCCCGTTCTGTAAACAGGAGCTTTTTGGCAACTGCCACGAGACAAATCCGGCAGCTACAGCAGTGGGTGGCATCTTCGGCTATTCACACACCGCAGGCGGTTATGATGGAGGCCAGGCAGAGTATGTTCGCGTACCGATGGCCAATGTGGGACCAACAATAATTCCACCCGGAATGGATCTTGACGACGCAGTGTTGCTAACCGATGTTGTACCTACAGGTTACCAGGCAGCTGAGATGGCAGGAATACAAAAAGGTGACACGGTGGTTGTGTTCGGAGCCGGCCCGATAGGAATTATGGCCGCACGCTGCGCCTGGTTCTTCGGAGCAGGAAGGGTGATTATAATTGATCACATTGATTACAGACTCGAATTCGCGCGCAATTATTCGTATTGCGAAGCTTACAATTTTAAAGAAATGCACGATCCCGTTTTGTTCCTGAAAAAAACCACCGGCGGATTGGGAGCAGATGTTTGTATTGATGCAGTTGGATGTGAAGCAGCGGGTGACACATTGCAAACACTTGCGGGACGTAAGCTGTTGCTCACGGGAGGTTCCGCAACCGCTCTACACTGGGCAATAAATGGAGTGAAGAAAGGTGGCGTTGTATCGATTGTGGGTGTATACGGCCCGCTAGATACGCTGGTGCCTATCGGAAATGTGGTAAATAAGGGATTGACGATCCGCGCCAACCAGGCATCGGTCAAAAGGTTATTACCGAAACTGATCGATCACGTGATGTCGGGCCGACTCAATCCAAAAGGTCTCATCACCCATCGCGTTCCACTCGAAGAAGTGTCGGAAGCATATCACATCTTCTCGGCCAAACGCGACCAGTGTATCAAACCATTATTAATTCCACCCAGCGCAAGAGCTGTGGCTTAAAAAATAACCAACATGAAACACCTACGCGACGACGTAATGCCGTTTCAACCGGATCTGGACAGGCGTATAGCCAGTGAACCAAAGAATATACCCGGATGGGGCATTGATGCCGACCCGGATAACGATCCAACTTATCCCATGAAGCACTGGAATGGTGCCGACCACGAACGGCTTAACTACAACAGGCCGGCACAACAACCCATCGACGTTGAAATTTTGCATTCAAATGAACGACCTACAGTAACTGCCGTATTCGGTACAACTGTTCCGCCAAGCGGGCTAAGCGGAAAAATCAGGCGATATGCATTTCAACACAGCGAATCTACATACTCGCATTGGGTGCCGCTTGTGCTCGCAGACAGGATTAATATGTACGAAGCATTTATCGATGATCTGAAGAAGGGAATTTTCCCAAACATTATTGCTGAGAGAGGCTGGACTGCAGAATGGAAATACAACAGGCAAGGTTTGCTTCAAACAGCTGCACTCGGTGTAGTGTTACTCTCTACAATCATATTGTTTTCGTCGGCCGGTAAACGTAAACATGCATAGCTATTTCAATGTCAGATATGGATAAATCGTTTATCGAGAGAGGATGGATTTAATAACCGGAGGATAACAATACAGCAACAAAATGAAATGCGTGTGGCACAGGATACCACACGCATTCTTTTTACACGACGACCTGGCTTAAAACAATTTCTCCTGCGGCGGTGTAGCTCCTGCCATACGGATGTATACAGTAGTCTGGCCGCGATGATGAGTCTGATGTTCAAAAAGTTTCACAAACGCCATAGCCTTCGTCATTTCAAAACGCCCGAACAATTGCAGTTGTTGATTCATTTGTGCGGGTGTCATTTTCTTCAGGCTGCTGATTACAAAATCGTAACCGTCGAGCACCAGTTTGGTTACATTCTGTTTCGATTTGTCGGCCACCTTTTCAGATTCTCCAAAGTTTACCGGGCTCTTCTGGCCTGAAGCTGCTGCAGCAAATCCGTAGTTCGCGTCGGTAATGTGAAGCATCTGTTCAGCGAAAGAACGCATTTCGGGAGTTGGCTTCAATGCATATCCCGAATCGGGCATCACGTCGAGATATTCTTTGGTATACGCTTTGGCGCGCTCCCACTCTTTGATCATAATTTCGGCAGGATTCTGAGCCTGGACACTATTCAAAAGAAATGAGGAGGAAAATAAGAGGGCAATAAGATACAAAGGTTTCATAATGTAATAATTCGTGTAAAGGTAAAGAGAGAACGGAGAATGGAGGACAGAGGCGAGGACGGAGGGCGGAGTATCACCGCAAATATTTGTTATACGAAAAAAGGCTTCAGTTGCCTGAAACCTTCTTCGGACCGTGGGAGCACACGGGATCGAACCGCGGACCCTCTGCTTGTAAGGCAGATGCTCTAAACCAGCTGAGCTATGCTCCCGTAATTGGGAGTGCAAAGATATGGGCTACACATTTTCGTGCAAATTTTTTTTCAATCTATTATCATAAACACTGGAAAAATACCTTGCATCCACAAGGCATTATTTCTAATTTTGTTAATAAAGAGGCTTAAAATGCTGTTCGACGGTAATAGTAAACCGCAACAATTCGAGGAGACCGATGTGCTCACCACCTTTGATGAGCCGTATAGCCTGATTGTGTGGAACGATGAAGTAAACACATTTGAATGGGTGATTGAAACTTTGATGGAGGTTTGCGGCCATACGGCCGAACAAGCCGAACAGTGCGCATACCTGATACACTTTAAAGGAAAATATGCAGTAAAAACAGGCGAATTCGATGAACTTAAAGCCGCCTGCGACGCTATTACCGACCGTGGCATTGGCGCAACGGTTGAAGTAGCCGCCTGATCACGATGCCCATCTTCTCGCTCGACAATACAATCATCTTTCCTCCCGTCCATCTCGCCGAACCGGATGGATTGCTGGCAATCGGGGGCGACCTCACGATGGAGCGTTTGCTTGTGGCATATCATTCCGGCATCTTTCCATGGTACGAAGGTGAACACATACTATGGTGGAGCCCAGATCCACGTTTTGTATTATTCCCTGCAGAGATCAGGGTGTCTAAAAGTATGAAGCAGGTGATACGTCGCCAGCAGTTTTCATTCACCATCAACAAAGCATTCTTCGAGGTGATTACGAATTGCAAGAAAACGGTGCGAAAGGGCCAGGATGGAACATGGATCAGCGATGAAGTACGCGACGCGTACATCAACCTTTTCAAACATGGCCATGCACAAAGTGCGGAAGCGTGGCAGGATGGCGAACTCGTTGGGGGATTGTATGGCGTACGTTTAGGGAATGTGTTCTTCGGAGAAAGTATGTTCAGCAAAGTGAGCAATGCGAGCAAGTTTGCTTTTATCATGTTTGTTCAACAGCTGCAGCACGAAGGGGTAAAAATTATTGATTGCCAGGTCTATACTGAACATTTGGAAAGTCTTGGCGCACGAATGATTCCGAGAAAAGACTTTATCCGGATACTTGATCAGAATTTTGTTGCGAGATAATGCGGCAGTACTGCCCGCCAGGTATTCCAATCGTGCCTCCATTCAGGTCCCCAGATATCGAGATCGTAAGTAATTCCCTTGTTGTATAGTATTCCTGCAAACCTCCTTGCCGAATCCGGCTCCTCGTATTCACCACTCCCGGAAAACAGGTGTATGTGACGGCTTTGCCTGATTTGTTCAAGAATATTATAATCATGCATGTTCGGCATATAGTGCATAGGGCTGTTGAAATATACATCGTCGTCAAAATATCCGCGAGTGTATTCTGTAAGGTCATAAACACCGCTCAGTGCTACAACCCCATTGAGCAGGTCGGGCCGGCGAAAGAAAAGGTTTGCACAATGCAGTGCACCGAAAGAGGCACCACATACATATATCTGTGTTTCACTGCTGGTTTGCGACCTGATATACGGAACCAGTTCATCAAAAACATAATAGCACCATTGTTTGTGCATATATTTTTTGTGAAGTGGATGTGCTTCGAAATTCATCCAGCTATCGTTGTTGATGCTGTTAACCGAAAAGATTTTCAGTTTGCCTGCGTCAACAAACGGCTGCATAGCTTGAATGAGACCGAAACGTTCATATTCCAGGAAATCGGCTGCAGCGGTGGGTATCATCACCAGCGCAAATCCGTAGTGTCCATATACCGCAACCGGCATATCGCGCTGCAGGCATGGACTAAACCAGGACTCGATCTTTCTTTCCATTATCCGAATATGACTTTTTTCTCGGGTCTTTTCTGAACATATTGGTAAACGAGTCCACGTATGTAATCGTTTTCCGGGTACACCTGCAGATACGATTTCAGTTCTTCTGCAGAGTACACTTCGGCATCACCGGGCATATATCCCATACCATAAAACCGTCCCTTCTCAATAAGAATACAGGATCTTCCTTCTGCGTCATAACGGTCGTCTACAACCGCAAACGTGGGCAATAGTTTTTCCAGGTATCCGATAGCTTCGGCAACGCGCCCGTTGTAATCGACAGGATCGTCGAACCCGGTAAATTCAAGTGAGAATTTTCTTTCAAGCTCGTGTAGCAGCCTGTTACCTTCTATCATTGTATTAAATGTATACAATGGCTTCAGGTTTGTATTTTTCTTTTCGATGATGAGCCTTTGAAATCCGTTCTGGTCTTCGTAGGTGTACAACCCGAAACTCGGGGTGTAGCTTTTCAAACTCGAATTATATCGCGGCCAGTATTTCCTGATTTCGATGTTTTCCAGGATAAACGCCATCAGCTCTGTACCACAATTCTGGTAAGAGATGCTATGGATATTTCGTAAAAATTCCTGACGCTGCCGGCCTGCACCGTTATGTGTAAAATGACTGCTTACGCGGTAGCGGATATTACGAGCCTTTCCCACATAAATAACCTTACCCTTTTCATTGTGGAAATAGTAAAC
>JAFAGE010000415.1 GCA_023423015.1 Bacteroidota bacterium | reverse complement strand
GTATAATATTATGCCTGCTGCCACCGACACGTTGAATGAATCAAATTTACCCGACATGGCAATGGAGAACTGTTCGTCGGCGGCCTTGATAATATAAGGCTGAATCCCCTTTCCCTCACTGCCCATAACAATACAGGAGGGACCCGAAAATGCAAGGTCTTCCAGAGTTTTGCCTGCTTTCATCACCGACACATATACCCGAATGTCGTTAGCGTGGAGATCATCGATTGTTTTGAGCAGGCTGCCCACCCGGCAAACACTGATCTTTTCAAGTGCTCCTGCAGATGCTTTCAAGGCCTCCTCGTTAAGGGCTCCCACTCCTTTATCGGGAATGATCAGCGCCTGGGCGCCACAGCAAACTGCACTACGCGCAATAGCGCCAATATTCCTGACGTCGGTAACCCCGTCGAGCATTACAAATAAAGGAACTTCTCCGGCAGACGCTAAATCGGTTATTACCTGGCGTAGGTCGGCATATTGAATTACCGCAGCCAGTGCTATACACCCCTGGTGCTGCAACCTTGTATAAGAATGAAGTTTTTCGGGAGGAACTACCTGTATGGGAACATTGCGGCTTTTCGCCAGCTGGCGGATCTTCCCGACGGCATCGCCGGAAGCATTTGCCTGCAGCAATATCTTATCTATCGGGCGGCTGGCTTCAAGCGCTTCAATTACAGGTTGCCGGCCGATGATCAGGGAACTTTTGGGATTTTGCTTTTCAGGTGATCCTTCCATCTGTGAGCATCAGTTTTACTTTGAGTATGGCTGCCACACTTATAGAATCAACGATTGTTCCATTTTCCACCATCTGGTATACTTCGTCGAACGGGAAACGTTTTACTTCAAGTACCTCGGTTTCTTCCGGAGCAGCCTGCCTGAATTCAAGGTTCCAGGCCAGGTATACAATCGCCCGTTCGTCAGACACGGAATTACTCAACTCCATATCCAGAATCTTTTCCCAGGATTGAGCGATGATGCCCGTTTCCTCTCTCAGTTCGCGTTTTGCTCCTTCAAGGGGATCAATGTCGAGCGGACTGCCACCTTCCGGAATTTCCCAGCTATAATGATCAACCGGAAACCGGTACTGGCCAACGAGGTAGGTGTCGAGCTTGTCGTCGAGCACGATTACGCCGATTGCAGTGTTCTTAAAATGCACCTTTCCATAAATACCACGACTACCCGACGGGTTCAACACTCCGTATTCAGTCACCGAAATCCACTTGTTGTCGTAGATTTCACTGGCCGATATTATCTGCCACGGGTTTGTTTGGTTCATTTTAATTCACCTCTGGCTTATTTGATGTCGAAGGCCTTTTTAATTTTTGACACGTAGTCGAGCTTTTCCCAGGTAAACAGTTCTACTTTCTTTTTCACTGTCTTTCCTTCCGGGGAAGTAAAAGTTTTTTCAACTATTTCATTTTTGCGGCCCATGTGCCCATAAGCAGCTGTCTCGCTGTAAATGGGATTACGAAGTTTCAGGCGTTGCTCGATGAAGTAAGGCCGCATATCAAATATCGTTTCAACACGCTTTGCTATTTCACCGTCGGTAAGGTTCACTTTCGCAGTGCCGTATGTGTTCACGTATATACCCATCGGCTGAGCGACACCGATAGCGTAAGAAACCTGCACAAGTACTTCGTCGCACAAACCTGCTGCAACGAGATTCTTCGCGATGTGTCTTGTTGCATATGCTGCAGAGCGGTCCACTTTCGACGGATCTTTTCCACTAAATGCGCCACCACCGTGTGCTCCTTTACCACCATATGTGTCAACAATTATTTTCCGTCCGGTTAGCCCGGTGTCGCCATGAGGGCCACCAATAACAAATTTTCCGGTAGGATTGATGTGATAGCGTATGTTGTCGTTAAAGAGCTTGCCGTATTTTTTATATTTCGATTTAACGCGGGGAATAAGAATTTTTTTGATATCGTCGGCAATACGCTGCTGCATTTTTGCTTCGGTATCGAAGTCGTCGTGCTGAGTGGAAACTACGATCGAATCGATGCGCAGCGGTTTGTTGTTGTCGTCGTATTCAAGGGTTACCTGGCTTTTTGCATCAGGACGCAGATATTTGATGTGCTTGTTTTCGCGACGAAGTGCAGCCAGTTCAATCAGCAGCTTGTGGGCAATGTCGAGCGCAAGCGGCATATAATCTTCCGTTTCGTTGCTTGCATAACCGAACATCATACCCTGATCGCCGGCACCCTGCTCTTCTTTTTTCGAACGGTCAACTCCCTGGTTAATATCCGACGATTGTTCATGAATCGCCGACAATACTCCGCAAGAGCTTGCTTCGAACATGTATTCGCTCTTGGTGTAGCCGATCTTCCTGATCACACCTCTCGCAATTTCCTGTACATCGAGGTAAGCTTTCGACTTCACCTCACCTGCAAGTACCACCTGGCCGGTTGTTACCAGCGTTTCGCAGGCTACTTTAGATTGCGGATCAAAAGCAAGAAAATTATCTATTAGGGCGTCGGAAATCTGGTCGGCCACTTTGTCGGGATGACCTTCAGATACACTTTCTGAAGTAAATAAATACGGCATGATTAATCTGTTGAATGTCCGGAATTTGGAGACGCAAAGATATGCGCCGGCACTAAAATAATTTGGAATAAGTTATCCTCAGCCTCGGTCTCTTCTCGCTGGGGCTGCCACCGCCATAGAGCACTACCCTGCCATAACCAATTGGAGTATTTACGAACACATTGCGCGACCCGGCAACGTTGTCTGTATTGTCAACAAATAAATAAGGCCTGGCGTAAAACGGTGCATACACCCGAAGCTTGAAGCTGGTAAGTTTTTTTGTTACAAGACTCTGTACATAGCGGGTGAGGTTGAAAACGTATTGATTATTTCTGAGCACTCCACCCAAAGCTGCCAGGTCATATCCCGGGTTTGCGTTGGTGAGTACGAAATCGTTCCTGATGGCATAGGCTGTATCGCCATCGGCACTGATAGCATCGATAAACAAAACCGGGGGCGGATTGTATAAAAGATCTGTGGAAGGATACCTGTCGAAAACCAGCTCTGCCCGGTGAACGATGCGGTTTGTATTCATGAAGGTATCTATTCCCTGTATATCTATTTCTGCATAAGACCCGGGAGTACTCTGAATATATAATGCTTCGTCGTTAGCTGTTGCATTATTCAGCGCGTTCAGATAATTATTCCCCGGTATTTTCCTCACGAGGTTTGCCTGCGGGTCAAACGTATGATGGAAGTAAGGCGCGATGGTATCCGTACGGCCGTTGTTCTGTATGCGGCAATAAAAAGTTATGCGGGTGCGGTCGTTATCGTTGATATTGAAATAGGCAACAGCATTATTCGTTCCTCCTCCCTCAACTGTCCTCACCTGCAATCCGGAAAAGAATTGTTCTTTGAAAATCGTGTCGTTGTTGTATGCTGAACCGGCAGTGGTATCATAGTTCACGAACTTCCTGGCCCATGATGTATCCAGTTTTATACGCAACTCACCACTTCTTCTCAGGGTGTCTTTTCCGTTTTTATAAACAGCGGTGTCTTTCAGGTTACGAAAATGCACAAACGCACTTCCCAGGATTTCAGGACGTACTGCGAAATCAATATGACTTATGAGGTAAAGCGAATCCTTGAATTTCTCCGTTGCAAAACGATTATCAATTTCGCGCACTTCAAACTGCTGAATCGCATTCGAATCACCAAATGTTTGAACATACGCGAGAGAAAGCACAACCGAATCTATCACCACCGTATCCCTTTTTACAAAAGGATATGAGCGGGCGGCAGTAGGTGTAAACGACACATAGGATGTTGCTTCCATTTTACCGAATTCCGGATCATTGGCAATAACCCCGATAGCATGGGGTTCCTGGTCCAGCATCCTGGTAGAATCGATGAGCAGTTTATTGTCGGTGCTCAGTTCAAGCGAGGTGAGAAAAGTTTCAACATTATCAATAGCCGGTATCAGCTCACTACCCAGATCGGTAGTGTCGATTTTGGTACAGCCGGCAAAAAGAGAAAGCACTAAAACACTACAAACAGAAACAAATTTGAAACCCTTCACTGAGTGTAAAATTATGAATGTAAGGATGGTTTGCGGCTAGCGGGCAAGGTCGGCATATAACTGCAAATAGTCTGTTAAATCAGATTCTGCATTGTAGTTGAGAATTTTCTTGCCGCGAACTTTTCCGAATTCATCAGTCAGTTTTTTATCAATCTGTTCAGCACCAAAAGTGATCGCATCCGCATAGCTGGCGCCACCGCGCATCATGGCCACATTGTTACCGTCTTTATAAGGCTCAAGGTCTTTATCCTTGAGTGTGCCATTGATGTTGATGAGTTTTAGAAAATCGGCACCGAGTTTTTCTTTGAAACTGCTGCTGCCGATGGAGAATACAACTTTGCTGTGCGCAAACACAGGCTCTTTCTTGTAAAAAGTTTTCAGGTAAAGCGGAATAAGACCCGTCATCCAGCCACTGCAATGAATAATATCAGGAGGCCATCCGAACTTTTTCACTGTTTCAAGTGCGCCTTTGCAGAAAAATGCAGTCCTCAATCCGTTATCATCAAACCATTTTTCCTCTTCATCGTGAAAGATAAACTTGCGTTTAAACAGGTCTTCATTGTCGAGGAAATACACCTGGAGTCTCGCATTCGGCAGCGAAGCAACCTTTATCTGTAAGGGATAGTCGTCATTGTCGATAGATACATTAATACCCGATAGCCTTACCACCTCATGCAAACGATGCCTCCTTTCATTAATGATGCCAAAGCGGGGCATAATGCAGCGTACTTCAAAACCGCCTTCATTCGCCTTTATCGCCAACCGGTTAACAATCTCTGAGAACTCTGTAAGTTCCAGGTAAGGGGACATTTCGTTGGCAATAAATAAAATTCTTTTCTTTGTCAGCATTATGATTTCTGTTGCTTGATTGTAACCACTGAAAAATTAGTTTGCAAAGGTAAGGGTTTTAAACAAATTTCCGGGAGGCCGACTCGAACCGCTGGCACAAACACGTGAAAATGACTATAATACAACAACCATCGGTTCTTAGTGCCTACATCAGTAACCATAAAAAGGATGGGAAAACAATCGGATTCGTCCCCACCATGGGGGCCCTCCATGAAGGGCATCTAAGCCTGGTTAGTGAAGCTAAGCAACAGAGCGAAGTAACCGTTTGCAGTATTTTCGTAAATCCCACCCAATTCAACGATCCCGGCGACTACGAGAAATACCCTGTTACGCTGAACGACGATATTCGGATGCTCGAAAACGCCGGCAACAACATTCTTTTTCTCCCCTCTGCCTCAACAGTATACCCCGATGGTACCAGGTCATTAGAACACTACGATATCGGCTACCTTGAAACCGTATTGGAGGGACAATACCGGCCCGGGCATTTCCAGGGAGTGTGCCAGGTAATGAGCAGGCTGCTCGGTGCAGTAAACCCCGATTTCCTGTTTATGGGCAGGAAAGATTACCAGCAGTGTATGGTAATAAAACGTTTAATTGAAATACTGGAAATACCGACTGAAATGATTGCCTGCCCTACCCTACGGGAACAAGATGGCCTGGCCATGAGTAGCAGAAACCGAAGATTATCGCCTGACCAGCGCCAGAAGGCGGCCACTATTTACCAGGCATTACTGAAAACCCAAAGCGGGTTAAAACCCGGAAACCTTGGCAATCTGAAGAAAGAAGCTGCCACTTACCTTAAATCCAATGGCTTCAGGGTTGATTATTTCGAAATCACTTCAGCCCACGACTTCAGGATTGTTGAAGACTGGGATGGTCGCGAAGCCCTCGTTGCCCTGGTAGCCGCATTCCTTGGAGAAGTACGGCTGATCGACAACATGCAGCTGAATGACTGATATTCACCTGCAATGGCGATGCTGCATTGTTTTTATTAGTTTTGCGCAGCTATGCAAATAGAAGTACTAAAATCTAAGATCCACCGTGCGGTTATCACTGAAGCCAACCTCAATTATGTAGGAAGCCTTACCCTCGATGAAGATCTGATGAATGCAGCTAACCTCATCGAAAACGAAAAGATCACCGTGGTAAACGTGAACAACGGTCAACGTCTCGAAACATACATCATAAAAGGAAAAAGAGGTTCCGGTGTTTGTTGTCTCAACGGACCGGCTGCAAGACAAGGTGCTGTTGGCGACATTGTCATCATCATTTCGTATGCCCACATGGATTTTGAAGAAGCAAAAACATTCAAGCCCCGGATCATTTTTCCGAAAGAAGGGAATAAACTGAAAGACAACTCCCACCAGGGATGAATAAGCGACTAACCAATTTTATTCAATATATATTCTTCCTTGGCGTTGGATTATTCCTGCTTTGGCTGACCCTCCGTAAATCTGACTGGAATGCGATCATAAGCAATCTCAGGGGAGCCGAATATATTTATCTTTTACCTGCCACCCTTTTCCTTTTACTCAGCCATTACGTTCGCGCTTTACGCTGGAAAATACTGATCGAACCTTTAGGTCATAAACCATCCACCACCAACAGTTTTCTTGCCGTAATGGTCGGCTATTGGGCAAACCTTGCTGTACCCCGACTGGGAGAAGTTTTAAAGTGTACCATACTTGCGCGCTATGAAAAGGTGCCGGCTGATAAACTTGTTGGAACCATTGTAGCAGAACGCGCCATAGATATGTGCTGCCTTGCACTTGTTATGGTTATTACCGTGGCTACGCAGTTCGAACTGGTTGGTACATTTTCAGCAGAAGTATTCAGAAAGTTCTTCAGTTCCGATGGCACATTCTCCATCTGGCGAATCCTTGTAGTGTTGCTGGTGATGGCATCCTTCGTAATCCTGGTCATCTGGATGTTCAGGCGGCTTAGCCATCTGCCATTTGTGAGCAAAACGCGCGATATATTCAAAGGCATCTGGGAAGGATTGATCAGCATTAGATATATCCGGCAGAAATGGACGTTCGTGTTTCATTCACTGCTTATCTGGGCATTGTACCTCTATAGCACCTATATGGGCTTTTTTGCGATGCAGGGAATGTCGGTCTACGGCATCCGCGGAGCGCTTTCTGCGCTAACCTTTGGAAGTTTTGGAATGATCATACCTTCTCCGGGTGGAATCGGTTCATTTCAGTATGCCGTACAGCAGGTAATGTTGTTGTACGGGGTTACACCCGAAAAAGGCTTGTCGCTGGGCATGCTGATCTGGATCGCACAAACCGGGATCATTGTTATATTCGGCACCATCGCCTTCCTGGTGATACCCGTGGTAAATAAAAATAAAACCGGGGCAAATGAGAAACAGTAACATCATACAGAAGAAGATATTCACACGCGATACAATTAAATATAAGCTGGCGCAGATCAGGCTGAACGGCACACGGGTTGCATTTACAAACGGATGCTTCGATATCCTTCACAGCGGCCACATCGCTTCTCTTTCGCAGGCTGCCGCAGCGGCCGATTTCCTGGTTGTTGGTGTTAATTCCGATTCATCTACCAAACGACTTAAAGGCGAAGGCCGCCCGGTAAATGATGAGCAATCGCGCGCATTATTACTGGCGTCGTTGATACTTGTAGATGCAGTGGTGATTTTTGAAGAAGACACTCCACTCGAATTGATAAAACTTGTTCAACCCGACGTGCTTGTAAAAGGCGGCGACTACACGCTCGAACAGATTGTGGGTGCAAAAGAAGTAATTGCCAGTGGTGGTGAAGTAATCATCAATCCTATTGTAGAAGGTTTTTCTACAACGGGAATTCTTGATAAGATCAGGAAACTGTAGGCTGAGTTCTTATTGTCTTCTCCAGCCGTAGAGGCTTTCGTATTCCCTCACAAAACGTTCGATCTCGCGGTCACCTTCTGCGGCATCGTATGCCTGTTTCAGGTTGCTTCCGAAAACAAATGCAACTGTCTGGAACATGCGGGCGTTTAATCCGCCTTTGTATTCTTTCAGAATTTCGTAGCAGTTATTACCGGTCTGGCGGTTGATCAGTTTCATCAACACCTTACCCTGGTAAACAGAGAGATTTTTGATCGGATCACCAAACTCTTTTTTCAATTCGCGCTCGCGCGATTTAAGATATTTCTTCCTTTCACTTTTCGACTCGATGGAAGAGAGTTTGTGGTTGATGTCGTTAATGATGTATGCCGCTCTTCTCGCGTATGGGTATGTAACATACACCGCGTTGCGTAACCTGGTCCACTCCCTGCGTTTTTTCAGCAGGTGTTTGGGATAAGGAGCAGAAACATATATCCATTCAAGGTTACCTACAGGAACCATCTGTCCGTCGTGAACTTGTGCAGGCACCGGGATGGTGTCGTTTGGTCCGAGTTCAGGCATGGGAATTCCATCGGGTGAAACCTGGGCATTGACTTGTGCGGAGGAAATCAGGAGCAGTCCCGTAATCAGCAGTAAAAATGATATCTTTCTCAACAGGTACATACGGTTTTACGAATTTAAGACAAGTTTGTCCCCTGTGAAAGAGCAAGCCCTTTTTTCTGGTGTTAATACAGGAAAATGCTTATGTGGAGATTTTTAGCGGCCTCAGCATCTTCGCCCTCCTTACCATGCTCATTACAAAGCCTGTGACCATCAGTATGGTGCCCAGCCAAACAAGGTTAATGAAGGGAAACTGCAACACTTTCAGGGCAATAAACGGGGTCATTCTTGACGACTCCTTAACGCTTATTCCCAATCGTTTATTGTCGATAATCTGCGATAATCCTACTGCCAGTCCTTCTGCTAAAACTGTATCGAGGTGATATTGAACCTGGTTGTTTTTTACGTAGAATACCGGGTTTGCTTCGTAAGTTCTTCCCTGCGCGTTAATGATCTTTAATTCAGCCATAATTGCTGTGTCGGTCGAAGCAAACTGGTAACGATCGTTCGTTGGATTTGGAGTTACGCGTTCCAGGACCATCATACCGTTCGAATAATACACCGTATCTCCGGCCTGCATGGCATGCTGCTTGAACTGCGCCGTGTCTTCTGCATTCGGATCTTCAGCATAAGTGATATAGCTGAAGATATCTTTATGCAGGTAGTGTTTCGCATCGGGGTTTGCCGACATGCCCTCCTGCCCTTTCGTGTTCCGGATGAGATCCGGTACCAGCGTAAAAGTTTTTCCATCCGACTTGCGCACCATTTCGATTGCATAGTAGGTGATCTTACCATGCTTGTCTGCGCTGTCGCTCTTATACGTAGCCCAGTACTTGCCCATGTCGGTGCGCACGCCTTTAAACAGGGTAAGGTTTTCCGTTCCTTTTTGTTTTGATTCAGGTGCAAAATTCAGCGGGTTCACCATGTTCACTGAAAGCACTTCTTCTTTCGACGACGAAATCAAAATACCCACAAGCATCATCCCGAAGCCGACGTGTGCCACAGATGCACCGGCTGCTTTCAAACGGCCGTTCATTCCGCCCCAGATATAGGCAGCATTTGCAACTACAGCATAAACGGATGCAAAGATTGCAATGTGTATAGCTGCAAGAAAACCGGGACCGAACTGATTGTAGTTGATGTTGCCGAATATGCTGATGGAAAGCGAAATTATCAATGTGATAATGGTAGGTGTAAGTAGTTTTTTCCAGAACACACTCGCAGTAGTGTTACGATAACGCAGGTATTGCGTCATCGCAGTTAACACACCCAGCACAATTCCTACGAAAATCTGGATGCGGTTGTAGAAGAATTCCACTTCGGAACCCACTGTGAAAGAAGTACCCAGAATTTTATTTATCACCGGCAGCGATGTAAACAGAATGATAAACATCGCAGAAAGGAATAACACGAGAGAGCCGATAAACATCCAGAATTCGCGTGAATAGTTATTTTCCTCTTTGGCGATGTGCGGTATCCCCTTGTAGCGCCTGATAAACAGGAACAATGCCGGCAACGTAAATACGAGAACAAAGGCCCGTAACTGCCAGTTCATTCCTGCACCGGTGAACGCATGTACCGAAGTATCCTGCAAATCGCCGCTGCGCGTGAGATAGGTGGAGTAAAGTATAAGAACGAACGTAGAGATGAAGAAGAAATAAGTAGGCCGGAGCGAATGCCCGGTTGAATTATATATAACCTGTGTGTGTAGTC
The DNA here is from genome assembly GCA_023423015.1 of Bacteroidota bacterium. Taxonomy (GTDB): domain Bacteria; phylum Bacteroidota; class Bacteroidia; order Chitinophagales; family Chitinophagaceae; genus Flavitalea. The sequence continues at coordinate 1,359 of JAFAGE010000415.1, read as the reverse complement.
CGGCTACCAGCACCAGCCAGGGAACCAGCGAAGCATTTTCAACAGGATCCCATGCCCAGTATCCGCCGAAGCTCAACGATTCGTATGCCCAGCGCGCACCCATCATAATACCAAGACCCAGAATACCTGCAGAAAACAGGTTCCATGGCAGAGATTCCCTCGTCCAAAGCGTATGCTCTTTCTTCCACAAACCAGCTACTGCATAAGCGAAAGGAAAGAGTGTAGAGGCAAAGCCCAGGAACAATATTGGGGGGTGGATTACCATCCAGTAATTCTGAAGCGTCTGGTTCAGGCCATTTCCATCCTGCATGCTGGCAAGGCTCAGGTAATCCGGTATCTGGAAAATGGGTGCGTCCTGGAAAACCTCACGCGTAAGCAGGAAAGGATTTGTGCCAATCTTCAGATCGAACACGTAAATGCCCAAAACCATTGTTGCCAGGCAAACCTGGGCAAAGCTGATGATGGTCATCACCGGGGCCTCAAGCCGGCTACGGCGGCGAATGAGAAACAATCCCAGTGCGCCATGCCACATGGTCCACAACAGGAAGCTTCCCTCCTGTCCTTCCCAGATACTGGAGATCAGGTACCCCATGGGGAGCGACTTATCGGAGTGACTCCAGGCATAGTGATACTCGAAATAATGATTCGAAATGATGTAATAGATAATTCCAAAAACCGAAAAAACCGAAATGGTATCTACAAGAAATGCGATGCGCGCCATTTTCATCCATGAAGACTGTGCTTCTGGCTGAATTGCGTTGGCCGATTTGAAATATGCGATAGTGGCAACAAGGGAAGAAACAAACGATAAAACGATTAAAAACTGGCCGATTTGGCCGGGTAGTAAGTGTTCCCCAATATAATTCATGCGCGATCGTATTGTGCCGGACCAGCGGCATGCGCAAGTTCCTGCTGCATGTGTTCGCGGAGCCCTAAAGCTTTGTTAATTTAAGAGCGATTGTGGCGGGTAACCTGTTATTCCTGGTTCTGAGTCAGATTATTCTGCGCAGCCCTGGGGTCGTCTTTATATTTCGAAGGACACTTGATAAGAATTCCATCCTTCCGGGTAATCTCAAAAACATCGCCTTTCATGGTTCCCTTCAACACAATTCTTTCGCTTTTCTCCATGTCAAATGGCTTTTCAAAATGATACTCTACCCGGGCTTTGTTGCCGAGAGAGTCAACCACATGAAAGGCCGTAAAATTGGCATTTTTGGCAGGGTCGTAGATAATGGGATTTTCGAACGACTTATCCAGCTTGGCAATTACCGTAACCTGCTTACCCTCTTTCTGGCGTGCAGAAGCAAGGGTTTCGTAAGTGGAAAGGTCGCCCATCAGGCTGATGAGTACGGCTATCAC
>JAFAGE010000407.1 GCA_023423015.1 Bacteroidota bacterium | reverse complement strand
GTCGTTGGCAGTTTTTCTCAATACATCGCAGGCTTTGTTATGGCACATCCTGAACAGGTACGAGCTGAAATCGCGTTGTACGTTCAGTTTTTCGCGTACTTCCCACAGTTTGAGAAACACCTCATGCACGAGGTCCTCGGCCTGTTCGGGCACTTTAACGATTCCCTCGAGATAGCGATAAACCCGAACGTGGTAACGGTTATAGAGTTCGGCGAATGCCAGTTTATCATTGGTGCGTAGAAGAGCCAGCAGATCTTCGTCGCGGAAGTCAGTTATAGCAGCAGTTTGGATTAACTGTCGTTGATAAGCAGTATGTTTTAGATACTTCATCCGTTGGCAGTTGTTGGGAATAATGTTGGGTCATTAAATTTAGCCAGACTATAGCTGGATGAATTAATCCTGCTTGCCAGAAAATGTAAGAAAAATAACTCCCGCGATGAGCGTGCTGTGCTGTGATGCACGTGAAACGGCAGACGGCAGACGTGAGACGGCAGAGGGAAGATTCATTTTATAATTGCCATCTGCCATCTGCCTTCTGCCATCTGCCTCAATCAGCTGTTCAGCACATCCCTGGCGCGAAGGAGAGCGGTGTCGAAATTATCAGTAACGTATCTCTTGCCGATTTTAAATAACAGTCTCGATTTTCTGAATTCTTCGAGTACCTGTGGTTGTATACCGCTGATGATCAGGCGTATTTTATCGTGGCTGCACATTCTGAGCACGTCTTTAATGGTGTGAATACCGGTGGCATCGATTACCGGCACGTGCCGCATGCGTATGATAAGCACGCGTGGTTTTATTTCGAGTGCTTTGATGGCGTCTTTAAACTTGTATGCAGCTCCGAAGAACAGTGGTCCGGATAGTTCAAACACCTCAATCTCTTTCGGGATGTTGTATTGGCCAAGCGCATTTGTGTCGGCGTTATTATTACTGTCGGGTTTTTCCTGCAGCACGGAACTTACGTCGCTTATTTTGATCATCTGCCGCATAAACAGGAACACGGCGAGCACCATTCCAATCTCGATGGCCAGTGTGAGATCGAATAAAACGGTGAGTACGAAGGTGGTGATCAGTACGGCAGCATCGCTACGGCTTCCTTTCGCGATGCCGATGAAAGTTTGGTATTCGCTCATGTTGTAGGCGACAATGATAAGTACACCTGCGAGGCAGCTCATGGGGATCAGCGTTGCCCACTGGCCCACTGCCAGCATGATCACCAGGAGGGTGAGCGCATGTACTATCCCCGCAACAGGTGTTCTTCCTCCATTTTTAACATTGGTGGCCGTGCGGGCAATGGCGCCGGTGGCAGGTATGCCGCCAAATACTGCAGAAGCGATGTTCGCCCCTCCCTGTGCCACCAGTTCCATATTGCTTTTGTGATTTCCGCCGATCATTCCATCGGCTACTACTGCTGATAAAAGACTTTCAATGCCACCCAGTATGGCGATTGTGAATGCGGGCTGAATGGAATTCCTGATAATTTCCCAATTCAAATCCGGGAACACCGGCGAAGGAAGCGAAGAAGGTATACTTCCAAAGCGGCTGCCAATGGTTTCTACCGGTAAATGAAATATCTGAACAACGACAGTAGTCAGCAGAATAGCCACCAGTGATCCCGGAATAATTCGGGTGACCTTAGGCGTTAGTACGATAATAAGAATTGTTGACACAGCAATCGCAGCAGCATAAAAATTTATTGAAGAGAAATGCAGCACGTAAGCGCTCCACTTGTCTACAAAATCTGCAGGCACGTCGCCCATGGTGAGTCCAAAAAAGTCCTTGGTTTCAGAAGAAAAGATGATGACGGCAATGCCTGTTGTAAAACCTACAATCAAAGGATGTGGTATAAACTTGATCACGCTGCCAAACCTTGCAAAGCCCATAAGCATCAGCATAATTCCGGCGAGAAATGTAGCGATGATGAGACCGTTTACTCCATGGGTTTGAACAATTCCGTAAACAATTACTATGAATGCGCCTGTTGGTCCGCCGATCTGTACGCGGCTGCCACCAAATGCAGAAATGATAAATCCGGCAATGATGGCGGTGAATAGTCCCTTTTCAGGCGAAACGCCCGATGCTATTGCAAAGGCAATGGCAAGTGGCAGGGCTACAATACCTACTATGATGCCAGCAACAAGGTCTTTGGAAAATTGTTGCCGGTTATAATTGCGGAGAGTGTCGAGCAGTTTGGGTTTAAACATTGTTTAAGAGGTGGAGGGTAAACGACATTGGTGTTACTAAATTTTGATCCAGAATTTCAGCCATCCGTTGAAATCTGTTTTCACAACATAGTAGGAGGGCGGTATTTCATCTTCCAGGCTGTGATAGGTAGCTATCCTGGTGCCTGAAGGCTTTTGTTCCAACTCTTTGAAGAGATAACGATTGTAGTAATTATATAGCGACAACGAGTGGTCGATAGTGAAATCTATTTTTTCGGTACCCTCCAGGTTTTCATAAAACGCATTAAAAAAATAGAAGCTGTCGAACTGCCGGAAGTCAAGCTGAGTGAAATTGCCGTGTATAAACGAAGTGTTGTATAGACCCATTTTCACACTTGCGTCTGTGGCGTAGGTGGCGAGGTGTTTGCGCTGCTCTACGCCATAAAAAATTGCATTTGGTTTAAAATACGCGGCAGCAATGCAGAATTTGCCTATTCCGCTACCGATGTCAAGCACATGCACATCGCTCTGCGGCGCCAGGAATTCTGCAGCGGCTTTTGCCACATGCAGGGGCGTCCAATGTTTTGCGGCCTTTGCCTGAACACTTCGGGGAAATAATTTGTTGAAATATGTATCGTCGCTGAATATCTTTTCTGTTCGTCGTTGTTCTGTTAACATATATTTGATCTTTTCATTAGGTTTACCGTTCCTGTTATGTGCAAAGCTAGGAAGCGATTTCACCTGGTGTGGTAAACCTTGTTACTCCAAAAAGTAACTTTAGTCACCTTTTCGGCTAAATTTGGGAAGATGAGTCTCCAGGGATTATTTCCGATAGATAAATGGGATAGGAAAAGCGGATCGGTGCTCACCGATCTGCCGAAGGAGGAGTTGGAGCAGTTGAGTGCGCACATGAGCGAGGAGGTTTATGCAAAAGGTCAGATCATCTTTCGCGAAGGAGGCTACCCTTCGGGCATATTTTTTATCAAAGAAGGGAAAGTAAAGAAGTACAAGGTAGACAAGGAGAGTCGCGAACAAATCATTTATGTAGCCAATACCGGCGAGATGGTTGGCTATCATGCATTACTGGCAGAGGAGCGATACCCGGACAATGCTGCTACGCTGGAAGAAAGCCGGATTGCATTTATACCAAAAGAAGATTTCCTTTATGTGCTGAATAGTTCAAGGGTACTGTCGCAACGATTGCTGAAAACTTTGAGCCATGAATTTTCAGTGTTTGCGAATAGCCTGGCATTATTCGCGCAGCGGAACGTGCGTGAGCGGCTGGCGATGCAGCTGGTGCTGATGCGGGAAAAATACAAGCAGAATTTCACTCCCGGTATGGAGGTGGAAATTAATATGTCGCGCGAAGACCTTGCGAGCCTTGTTGGAACAGCAAGAGAAAATATACTGCGGATCCTGAAAGAATTTAAGCAGGAAGGAATTCTGGAAACAAAGGGGAGAAAAATCATCGTGAAGGATGTGTCGAAATTATTGACGGTTGTTAATTATTAGAGCGACCGGCTGGCATGAGTAAACGGATTTCACCAACCTAAACTCAATAGAATGGCCCTAAACAACAGACAAGACGTAATCATCATTGGCGGGAGTTACTCCGGATTATCAGCAGCAATGGCGCTAGGACGATCGCTGCGCAATGTACTAATCATCGACGGCGGCAAACCCTGCAACAGGCAAACCCCGCACTCGCACAATTTCATCACACACGACGGCGATAAACCCGCAGCAATTGCTGCAGAGGCAAAGAAGCAGGTACTTGCCTACGAAACCGTAAAGTTTATTAATGATGTTGTGGAAGATGGAATAAAAGCCGACCACGGATTTGAAATTACTACTGCAGCGAACGGTACATTCAGAGCCCGCAGACTCATCTTTGCAAGTGGCATAAAAGATATTATGCCAGAGATTGAAGGCTTTGCAGAATGTTGGGGTATCACGGCTATTCACTGTCCGTATTGTCACGGTTACGAAGTGCGTGGAGAAGTTACCGGAATTCTTGCCGACGGAGATGCAGCAATGCATTTTGCTCCTATGATCAGCAATCTTACAA
>JAFAGE010000362.1 GCA_023423015.1 Bacteroidota bacterium | reverse complement strand
GTGTATAATCATCTACCACTTCGCTATAATGGAGCACCTGCTGCAGGTGTTGCATTGCTTTTTTATACTCACCTGCTGCAGCTTCAGATGTTGCCAGGTTTACCAGGCTGGTTGCCATCCCAAATGTGTCGCGCCGATTCAATGCTATTTCATGAGCCATCGACGCATACCTTCTTCCTTTGTTATAGTCTTTCAGGGTCACAAATACCGACGCAACATTATTCAGCATAAGCCGGCTTAGCATGCTGTCCTTTAGCTTTTCTGCAATTGCAGTTGCACGGAGGTAGTGATCGAGTGCGAGGTTCAGTTCACCGAGGTATTGGTGTTCGTTACCCACATTATTCAAAGCAATTGCGAGATCTCTCTGGCTGTTGAGTTCGGTGTAGATTTCAACCGCCTCTCTGCACAGCTCCAATGCTTCCCGATACCGCCCACTGTTATTCATCAAAAAAATCTGGTAGCTGATGTTCATGCCCATCCCACGCTTGTAGTTGAGCTTCTTCGCCAGGTCCCACGATTTACTATAGTAGAATTGAGCAGTGTCGGGATCCGATTGTTCGAACAACCCACCGTAGTGCAGGTAAGTAACAACCTTGTTGGAATCTTCCGGTTCGGTCTGAACTGCGCGATAGAGACTGTCTTTATCCAGGGATTGCGCTAAGCATGCCCACGTCATCAGCATGCAAATGAGGAGTAGGCCAGGTGTTCGTCTTCTCATATCGTTCACCCCTAACATTTGTTCTATTGCCGGGGCCTTGTGTAGCAGATAGTTTTGTGGCCGTAATTGAAGCAGCTACTTCTGAAACCACAAAGCGAAACTCTAAAACAATTATCACAATAAAAATTAAAATCATGAAAAAAAATCGTTACATCAGATTTACACTTTTTGCGGCAGCTCTTCTTGCAGGCACGTTTGCCCAGGCGCAGGATATACCCAAAGGTGAAAGTGTAAAAGGCAAAAACTACATCAATGCAGGTATTGGCCTGGGTACTTTCGGGTTTACCGGCACAGGCGGATTGCCCATTACAGCTTCTTTCGAGCATGGCTTCAGCGATAAAATCAGTGCAGGTCTGAGTGTAGGTCTCGTTAGCACCAAATATTCGAGCTACTGGAAGTATAACTATTTCGTAGTTGGTGCTCGTGGATCATATCACTTTAATGAATTGCTTAATGTGAATAACGATAAAGTAGATGTGTACGGAGGTGCAACATTGTTTTACAGAGGGTACAGCGTTAAATACACCGGTCCGGATGATTGGTATGGTAAGTCATCTTCTGGTGGACTTGACTTTGCGATCCATGCAGGCGGCCGTTACTACTTTGCAGAAAATTTTGGAGCATTTGCAGAACTCGGATGGGGTATCTCTCCGCTGCAACTTGGATTAACTCTTAAATTCTAAATTCCCCGAATCATAAAATCTTTGTTTTTCCCGGACGGCGAGGGTCACTAACCAGGGCGTGCAGTAATGCACGCCTCTTTTTATTATATGAAAAGTGATTAAAAATTTTCGCAGGTTCCATTTATTGATGGGAAGTTGCACGTCGTACATTTAGTTTGTGTAGCTTTGAAAGCTGTTCAACCATTAAAACAACTTTGACGATGATAGAAGGCTTGCAATCAATCGTTGAGTGGCTCAAAGATTTTTTTGGTCTGCATGAACTGCTCAAAATAATCCAGTCCGGAAATTATCGTGACCTACTTACTTCCGATGGACTTCTGGCACTGTTCCGTCCACTCTTCCCATTTTTATTATTCCTCGAACTCTTCAAGGCGCTAATCTTCCGGAAGTTCAAGGCTATCGATTACAAGATACCTTTCTTCTCGTACGTGCTTAATGCGTTTGTCGGCAAGTTCATAGCAATTGCTGTTGTCGTGTTTTGTATCGGATTGTTCGAGAAGTATGCGATTATCCAAACAAGCTTCACCTGGTATTGGTTTATCTACGCTTACATTGTATGGGAGCTTGCCCACTTTGTTTATCACTATTTCGGACATAAAGTCCGATTGTTCTGGTGTCTTCATTCCACGCACCACGCGCCTCAGACAATGAACCTTTCAGTTTCTTATGCGCACTTCTTTCTTGAAGCGCCGTATGCCGACTTCATACGCACAACTATTTGTATCCTGCTCGGCGTTTCACCACCGATGCTTATATTAATAATGTTTATCGATGGATTGTGGGGTGGCTTCATCCATGTTGGTGAACACATGCTTAAAGACGGACGACTTGGAAAACTCGGTAAGTTCATCCTGACGCCATCTCATCACCGCGTCCATCATGCGCGTAATCCGCTATACATGGATACCAACTTCTGCAATCTTCTAAATATCTGGGACAAAGCTTTTGGAACATACCAGCCAGAAAAAAAAGAAATACCAATTGAATACGGTATTACCAGGCCGATGAAGCCGAATAGTTTTCTTGACGCATACTTTGGTGAATTCGGAGCTTTATTGAAGGATGTGTACAGAGCGCCCGGGCTGAAGAATAAGCTGCTTTACATCATCATGCCCCCGGGATGGAGTCATACCGGTGAACATAAAACTGCAAAAGTTGTTCGCGAGGAATACTTCAGCAAAATGCAGGAACAAAGCAGCAACAATGCGGAAAGTGCTTCACACAACGAACCTTCTATGCAATCTGCAGTTTAATGCTTCTATATTGATCAAATTTTTTTTGCTGAGTTGAAGACTAAATTTTTTTCAATTGACAACGTTTTGTTAACGTTGTGAAATAATTAGGAAACGATTGTGTGTTGCCGACTGCTGCGATTGCTGTAGCTGATGAGCTCCTCAGGTTTCCCATCTACCCTCTTATTCTCTTCGCCGGACCGAAACCCCCTTAACTCCCTTTGCCGTTGAGTTCAGTTTCACTTATTCAATCAAAAAAGGGGTTTACTTATGATGAACAAACTTTTGACTGCAACATTATCTGTGTTGCTTTCACTCAGTGCATTTGCCCAGGTTTCAAAATCAGGAAGGGTTACCAGCGAACTGGATGGTAGCCCGTTGCAGGGTGTTAGCGTACAGGTAAAGGGCTCTTCAACAGGAACGGCTACAGACGCCCAGGGAAATTTTACTATCCAGGTTCCCGACAACAATGCAACGCTTGTTTTTTCTTACACTGGCTTTGCCACGCAGGAAGTGAAGGCTTCTTCCGATGCGGTGCTTAATGTGGCACTGGCAAGCGCAGACAACGCTATGAATGAAGTTGTGGTGATCGGTTATGGTACAGCGAGAAAATCGGATCTCACCGGTGCGGTTGCTACAATCAAATCAGACAAGTTGGTTGACCGTGCATCATCGCAGGATATTACACAAGCCTTGCAGGGCCGTGTACCCGGTGTAGATGTTAGCATCAATTCGAGCGCACCCGGCGAAATGGCGAAGGTGCGAATCCGCGGTGTTACTTCAATCAACTCTTCGCTGGATCCGCTGTATGTAGTAGACGGTGTAATCGGTGTAGCTGCATCGGTACTAAACCCGAACGACATTGCTTCAATTGAAGTTCTGAAAGACGCATCCGCAACGGCAATCTACGGTGCACGAGGTGCGAATGGTGTGATTATGATCACTACAAAGCGCGGCAAGAAAGGTCCGATGAGAGTATCTTATGAAGGATCTGTTGGTGTCGCTACACTACAGCGCAGCCTTAAGGCTTTAGATGCCCAGGAATTCATGGATGTGTACAATCTTGCCTACAAGAATGCACAGAAGAACGATTCTCTCGGCTATGCCCAGGGCAGATATGTTCCAAATAACCCAGCCAATTTTCCTGAACTCTTCGACGAATCAGGCAATCCACGCTACAATACCAATTGGGAGAAGGAAGTGTATAAACCTGCCATCATGCAAAACCACTACATCGGGATGCAGGGCGGATCAGACAATACATTATACAGCCTTTCACTCGGATATCTGAACAACAACGGGTTGATGATTGAATCCTGGTTCAAACGTTATTCGGCCCGCTTCACCATCGATTCCGATATCAAGGATTGGCTGCGTGTGGGAGGTGCCATCTCGCTTGTAAAAGGAACCAGCCGTTTGGTATCGGATGCCAATGGAGGTCTCAACGTGTCGCGAATGGTGCTCGAAGCCTTGCCCATTATCCCGATCAAATATCCTGATGGAACATGGGGCGGCAACGGCGACTTCCCCGGAATGGAGGGAGGAAGTAACCCGGTAAACATTGCGAAAAACCGGTATACGATCCGGAATCAGAATGCAGCTGTCGGTAATGTATATGCGCAATTTAATATCACTCCCGATCTGAATTTCAAAAGCGATTTCGGCTTTTCGCTTAATTCGCGGAAGAATAACTTTTATTCGGGAAGAGGCCTGAGCTCACTTTCATTCGACCAGAAAGGGGTAGCGTCTATTGAAAACTGGATGGATACTTACTGGCAATCGGAGAATTATCTCACCTGGAACAAAAAAATCAATGAAAATCATAGCATGACTGCTTTGGCAGGTCTTTCGTTCCAGAAATTTTACACCGAAAACGTGTACGCTGCTGCAGAAAATTTCATCGACGACTACTGGGGCTGGCACAACCTCACTGCAGGTAGTACAATTGCAACCCCTCCGAGATCCGGAGATGAGCAGTGGACAATGAATTCATACTTCGCAAGACTTACCTATAACATCAGCGACAAATATCTATTTACCGCTACCGGCCGTTACGACGGTTCATCAAAATTTGGCGAAAACAATAAATATGCATTCTTTCCATCAGCGGGTGTAGCATGGAGAGTTTCAGAAGAAGATTTTCTTAAAGGAAACCGCCTCCTGAGCGAACTGAAAATCCGCGCTAGTATCGGATCAACCGGTAACCAGGAAATCGGTTCCTACCGTTCAATTCCGCTTCTTGGTTCAGGTACCACCATTCTTAACGGCACGCGTCAACCGATCATTACGCGAACTGAATTTGGCAACCCCAATCTTCGCTGGGAAAAAGTTGACCAGTGGGACGTGGGACTTGAACTCGGCTTCCTGGATAACAGGATAACTGTAGCCGCAGACTATTTCAACAAAACAACCAAAGACCTGTTGCTTGCTGCACCTATTCCCTGGACATCGGGATTGTCGAGCGTGTATGAAAACATCGGCAGTGTGCGCAACACCGGTTTTGAAGCGGCTGTAACATCAAGAAACTTCATCAACAAGAATTTCAGGTGGACAACAGAATTCAATTTCTCAACTATCCGCAACGAAATTCTCAGGCTTGGTACAAATAACGACGACATATATCCGGGACCATGGTTCCTCGGTGAAACAAACGTGCTGCGTGTTGGATGGCCTATCGGAACATTTATCGGTTATGAACGTGAAGGTACATGGGGAACAAAAGATGCTGCTGAAGCTGCAAGGTATAATCTGAAACCGGGTGACCTGAAATGGAGAGACATCAACGAGGATGGTAAAATTGACGATGAGGATGTAACTCGTCTTGGCCGCGCATATCCGAAATATGTAATGAACCTGGTGAATGATTTTAAGATCGGAAACTTTGATTTTGCATTCGACATACGGATGGTGCTTGGTGTAAATACCGTTGCCAACTTTAAACACTCCACAGAAGACAGGCAGGCGATTGCCAACAGCCTGGCGACAGTGAAAGATGCATGGACACCAGATAATCAAAATTCAAATATTGCAGAGATCAGGTATTATGGGTCCTTCTATCAAACACATATCGACAGCTGGTGGGTTGAAGACGGTTCATTCATTCGCGGACAGAACATTGTGCTTGGATATACATTACCCGAAAAGCTCCTTGAACGAATCAACGTATCGAGGCTGCGTCTCTACCTGAGTGCGCAAAACTTCTTCCTGATATCTGATTACACCGGTTATGATCCGGAGGTGCTCACTTTTGGCGGGCAGCTCACCCAGAACCAGGATTTCTTTCCATATCCAAGACCACGCTATGTGAATTTTGGAGTGAACCTTTCTTTTTAAACGATTAATTGAAAACAATGCAGATGAAATATTCATTCATTATACTGTTGGTTTTTGCCTTTTCGTCGTGCACAAAGTTTCTTGAAGAAAAGCCTACTGGTGCATTAACGCCGGAATCGGAATTGACGAGCCCTGAAATAGCAAGAGCATTTGCGAATGCAGCATATGCTGAGCTTACTGTGCTCGACCGTGGAGCCGGCGGTTATGGCGGTAACACTGCTGAACTAATGGAATTCATGACCGGAAAAGCAGATGGCAATGCACAAACGGAAGGTTTCCGGTTTTATAACCTCACCTACGATGCACAGTCGTTTTATATCGATACCTGGTGGCAAAGCCTCTACCGCGGCATAGCCAATTGTAACCTTTCGATTCAACAGATATCGGAAATAGAATTCGACGAAACAACAAAGACCAACATGCTTGCAGAAGTACACACACTTCGTGCTTTGTACTATTTCTACCTCGTGCGCATGTATGGCGATGTTCCTAAGGTGACAAGCGTAGTAACAGACCTAGCCGAAGTTCGTCCTTCGCGTGCCCCCGTAAAAGAGGTGTACGACGAAATCATCATTCCCGATTTACTGCTGGCAGAACAATCTTCGTTGCCCTGGAACGATGCAACAGGACTTGTATCGATGTCGGCAGTGAAGTCGTTACTCGCTGATGTGTATCTCACTTATGCAGGCTACCCGGTTCAGGGGGGAACGCAATATTATGCTGAATCAGCAGCACGTTCGAAAGCCGTTATTGATAATGGTGGATTTACTTTATTTCCTGAGTATACCGACATGATCAATCCGGCAAATAAAAACAAGGGTGAATTCATCTGGCAGGTGCAGTTTGCTGCTGGTATCAACAACAACGACCTCACGGCTAAAACGCTGGCTTTGTATAAAAGGATCTCCGTGTATTCTGATGAGTTTGGAGGTCTTGTTCCCACACGCCAGTTTGTTGAGAGTTATCCTGCGGGCGACAAGCGAGCGCAGGAAAAACAATTCTTTTACACCTGGTATCCCGGCAATCCGGCTGCATATCCTGAAGGTGATCCCCGCAGAGACAGCGTAAACCTTGGAGGATATTACCTGTACAAATGGTTCGATAAAGACGCCGTTACCAACACAGCTAAAAGCGATCTTAATTACACCATTTATCGCCTGGCCGACGTGATGCTTATGTATGCAGAAGCAATCAACCGCGCGAACGGAGCACCTGATGGAGCTGCCGAAAGCTATGTAAACCAGATCAGGCAACGTGCTCAGCTGGAACCCATATCGGGACTTACCGGCGATGCTTTTGAAAAAGAAGTATGGACACAACGTTACCTGGAAC
>JAFAGE010000345.1 GCA_023423015.1 Bacteroidota bacterium | reverse complement strand
GCATAAAGCCGGGATGATAAGGCTGGGCCAAAGCGCAAAAGATGCAGAATTAATCTGGCACCTGGCACCGATGTACAGTCGCGTAGAATGGACTAAGGAAGAGATAAAAGATGTTTGGAAACTCCTGGCGAAGTGGCTGGGCGATTCTAAGCAATCCAGGATAGTTCGCACCTTTTCGCTGCAGGCAATGTACGACCTCAGCAGGATTCACACCGAACGCGAACTCCCGTTTACCAAACTCGTGGCAGAAGTGTGGAAGGAAAATATTCCTTCGCTGAACGCGCGCATTCGAAAGCTCAAACTTTAGTAAGTCAATTATGATGCATGGGATCTTTCGAGTGCTTTATTTACTGCATCTATCAGGTCTTCTGCGAGGAAGGGCTTTCTCAGAAAACCAACTGAATGGGAAGTAAGGTATTGATGTACTTTGGGCGAAACCGTACCCGCAGAAAAAAATAATACAGGCACTTGCGATATTGAAGAATCTTTACGAGCCAGGGCTATAAACCCCCGGCCGTCGGTCTCCGGCATCATCATATCGCACAGTATCAGATCCGGTGCTTCCCTGGTTGCGGCTGCGTAGCCGGTGCGTCCGTTTTCGGCCGTCACAATCTCAAATCCATTTAAGGCTAGCAACTCGGCGGTATTTTCCCTGATTGCGGCATCGTCTTCAATGATGAGAATCTTCTTCATTCTACAAATCTATCCTGTGGGGGTGCCGGGAACTATGATGTTTGTCAGGTGAAAAGCGGAACTTGATCACCTTTCACCTCTTATCTACTTCTTTCCCAACCGGGAAAGAAATGGTAAAGGTTGTACCCTGATTCTCCTTACTCTCAAAACCAATCGTGCCTTCAATCAGCTCTATGTAGCGTTTTACGATATGAAGACCGAGACCGATTCCTTGTATGTTAATCGCGTTGCGGGCGCGGAAGAACCGTCCAAAAAGGTTCTCCTGCGCGTCGGCGGGTATGCCGATGCCTTTGTCGGCCACTGATAGTGTAGCTTCTTTGCTGCCTGCAACGACGCGCACTTTAATGCGCTTTTCTTCACCAGAATACTTTATGGCATTTGTAAGCAAGTTCAGCAAAATGTTTTTCAGTATCTTCTTATCCTGGTGTACTTCAGGGTTGCCCGAGAATTCAAATACAATTTGTTGTTGTTTCTTTTTCGCCAATCCTTCCACGTCTTCAATTACATCGGCAACAAATTCTTTCAGGTTGAAATCTTCTGTAAGCGTGTGTACGCGTCCCTGTTCCAGCTTTTCGAGAGAGAGGAAGTCGTCGAGTATGCTGGTGAGGTTGCGTACTGAAGATTTGATGCGTTCAATGTGGCGGTTCCTTTTTTCGAGTTGCGCGGCATCGGCATAGTGCTCGATAAGGGATATGCTGGAGAGAATGGCACTAAGCGGTGTACGGAATTCATGCGAGGCGGTTGACACAAACTGGCTCTTCATGTCGCTCAGTTGTTTTTCCCGTTCCAATGCCTGTGTGAGTTCGAATGTTCGTTCGCGCACCTTGTTTTCGAGCAACTCATTCACCTTCTGCAGTTGTTCTTCCGCAGCCTTCCTTCCGCTGATGTCGCTTCTTATGGCGAGGTATTGATAAGGTTTTCCTTTATCGTTTAAAAAGGGAACTATTGTTGTATCTACCCAATAAACCGTTCCGTCTTTTGCCCGGTTTCTCAATTCACCACGCCAGATCCTGCCATTGGCGATGGTTACCCATAAGTTGCGGATAAAATCTTTGCCATGGTAGTTCGAATTAATGATACGATGGTCCTGGCCGATCAGTTCTTCACGGGAGTATTTTGATATTTTACAGAAGTTGTCGTTTACGTGTTTGATAATGCCTTTCTGATCGGTGATGGCTACAATAGAAGATTCATCAAGGGCGTGTTTGTAGTCGAGCACCTCCGATCGGCTCTTCATCAGTGAGGCCTGCATTTCGTTGAGGCGGGAAGTTTCCTCTTCTCCTGTTAATGTGCTGCTCAGGTCCCGGACTCGTTCACCAAAACCAATCAGGGTGCCGTTTTCATTTCTCAGGGGGGTAATGGTGACACCGGCCCAGAATTTAGAACCGTCCTTTCGCATGCGCCATCCTTCGCCGTCGAACTTGCCGAGTTCTTCGGCTATCTTCAATTGCTCCGTGGGCATTCCTGCCTGAACATCTATATTACTATAAAAAGCGGAAAGATGTTCACCCTTTATAGTCGCTTTTGTCCTGTACATTTCCTGTGCTCCTTTATTGGCTGTTACTACATTGCCCGCAGGGTCGTATACGATAAAACCATATTCCTGCAGACTGTCTGCGAGCAATCTATAGCCGTCTTTTGCCAGGGTGGTGTCTTTTTCCATACTGGTAAATGTAAGAATTGTAAAGAGGCGGCCGTAGCCACCTCTTTAGTTACATGCATGTTCTTAATCTCTTTTTTTCAGAGAATACGGGCATGTGGTTCATCGATATGGAATTGGATCTAAACTGTTGCATCAGCCAAGGAAGGCCAGCGCAACGATCAAAACATCTACGACAATGGATATAAAGAAAGCGGGTATAGTCACTTTTGTTGGCAAGGCAGCCAGGTTTGTTACCAGTGCCAGGCCCATTGCGGCCAAAGCGGCCATGATCAGCCCAAAACCTCCGCCGCTAAATATGACGGCCATTACGGTAAAGGGGGTAAGAAACGATGCATGTGCCAGCAATGCAACGCCCAGCCAGATGAAGCGTGCTTCCGATTGGCCCTCAGCCCAGGTCATAAATCTTGTGAGTAATGATGCTTTTCTTTCTCTCTGCAGTGCAACTGCCGGTTGTGTGGTGATTGCGGTGTACATGATCTTTTCGTTTTGTTGCACAAAATTGTTCAATAGTATTCCGCTCTCTTATGAGTTACGTCTATTGCAGATATGATTATCATCAGCCACTGCGATAAGGTAGATCTGCGCTGTTAGTTGCTGAGCAAAGTCCAATTATCTTTTGATATAAGTCATACACCCGCTATGCTTATTTGCTGATATTTGTAGAGATGATCGAGGTCACTACCTACAAAACCAAAAACTCTTAATGACATGTTCGGAAAATTAGACCAGCAAGAAATGGATGCGGTACTCAGGAGCCAGATTGTGGCCCGCATTGCCTGCCAGGGCGAGCGTATTTATATTGTTCCCATCAGCTACGCATACGATGGCAAAAACATCTACTTCCATTCCAGATATGGGCTGAAGGCAGACATCCTCCGGATGAATCCGAATATTTGTTTCCAGGTAGATGAGATGCAAAATATGGCCAACTGGAGAAGCGTAGTTTGCTGGGGAAAAGCAAAAGAGCTCACAGATCACGAAGAGAGAGATGCTGCACTCCAGGCGCTGTTGGCTCGTAAGCTGCCGCTATTGAGCAGCGAAACCACCCATCTTTTTCCTGACTGGCCATTTAACCCCGGTGATGAGAAAGATGTACCGGGCTTGTTGTTCAAAATTGAAGTTGAAGAACAAACCGGCAGGTTTGAGCGTTCACCTGCGCAGACTAAATAACCGCAAAGTCGTAAGCACACATACAGAAAAAGAAAGCCGCTGAACTCAGCGGCTTCTTAGCTTAATGTTTCATCAGGGGTATTTTCTATGCTGCCACAGGCCGGCGTGCCCAGAATTCATCGGGCCATTCGGTTTGCGGAACATTATTTTGCTCAAGCTCTTTGCCGAGTTGGGCAAGCTGCTCTGCAGTTGCGGTCTTTTCTATCGCAGGAAAGAGGAAATGCTCTTCAAACCGCACATGATAGTATACAATATCGGCGAGCCTTTTTAAACCTTCATTGGTAGGGTCTTCAATCACCTGCGCGATTTTTGATCTTATGGCGGCGTGATCGTCTAGCATGTTGACTAAAAGAGGATTGTCTGCCGGTAATACTTTTGTGAGGGTAGCTTCTTCCTGCTCCATATGGTGTTTGAGTTGGGTGTTCCAGAACCAATCGCAATATTTAGCGATGCGGTATGGAGAGAGCGAAGCAGCGAGGCCTACCCGTATTTTCCAAACAAATAAAAGTCCGTGATGATGTTCGCGGGATAATGGTTGCAGCTCCAGGCTGCGTTTAAGTGGCCGATGTATTGTTTGCATGATAACGTGTTGTATGATGCAAAGATTAAACGCCACGATCCATGTAACGCTGACATCAGGCCGCTGGAGGTATGATTATCGTCATGAGGAACTTAGCTGCATACTGCTATCTGCCATTAGCACTATCCGGAGTGATAA
>JAFAGE010000337.1 GCA_023423015.1 Bacteroidota bacterium | reverse complement strand
GTGTACGGTCGGTTCGCCTGAAGCTTAGGTTCCCGTTATTCGGGATTGACGTTTTTCGGCGGAGGAGTAGCGGAGAGGTTGCCGTTTTCGTCGATGTATGCAAGCATATCATCAAGACCTTTTCCTTTGTTGCTGTTTTGTTTGCGCTGTTGTTTCTTTTCTTCTTTTTCAACTCTTGCGCGGAGACGTTTCTTTTCTTTTTCTCTTTTGTTGTACGTTTCTTTTGATCTAGCCATACTTAAACTGGTTTGTGAAGAAGCCCCTTTGCAGGGGCTTCAATGTTTTTTACCAAAGGTTACGGTCGTTCTTAAAAGGGCTGTTGCTCTTGTAAGATCCGCCCTGGCGTGAGCCGCCTCCGGGTTTGCTGTCTTTTGGACGAGCTTCTGCTACACGGATGGTTCTTCCGTCTACATCACCGCCATTCAGTTCACTGATAGCAGTGCGGGCAGCATTTGCATCTGCCATTTCAACGAAACCAAAACCGCGCGACTTGCCGGTTTCTCTGTCGTTAATAACCTTAGCTGATGTTACTTCGCCATAGGGTGAGAAAAAACCTCTTAAATCTTCATCCTGAACGTTGAAGCTTAAGTTTGAAACATAAATGTTCATACCTGTTAATTGTAATTTTTTGAAATAATAGACGAAAGCAGGAGTAAGACTAACTAAGATGCGAAAGCAGATAATTAACGATTACTGATGCGAAAGTCGGTGTTTGAATGAAGGTACGAGTTTCAACCGCCCCGTCCTAATTAAAATACAGTCCTTTAACTTTTTTCTCCGCAATTCATAATTTTTCGGCCTGAATTAACGTTTATCTCACAAATCCAGGACATATGAAAGAACTTTCCTCTCTCTCGAAAAAAGAATTACTGCACGAACTGTTTGCTGCGAACGACGAATACCTGCTTTCGCTGAAGTATGTGCCAAATGCCAGCCAGAAAAAAGAGGCTCGTTCGTATCTCCGGAAAGTAGTGTCGGAAGTTGCGCGCAGGAAGTCGCTCGCCATCCATTAAACAGAAGCTTCGTTTTCTGCAGCATTGCGCTGTATCTCTTTTACCCTTACCAGCATCAACAGGGCAAATACGAGCAATGCCACGCCCATGAACAAGCCGCCAAAGAAGAAGTAGTTGTCGGAGGTTACCGGCAAATAAGCCGGGCGAAGTTTACCTGGCCGTGCAAAAGGAGCGGTTGTTGTTTCTGCGGTTTTGCTCTCGCTGCTAATGAAGCTTACAATGTCGCTGATGTCTTCAGCGGAAAGGTCGGCATGATCCGGCATGGGCATCTTGTTGTACTCTGCAAACACGGCTAATGCCTGTTCGTCGCCGCTTTTAATCACCGCCTGCGACGATTGCACAAATTTTACTATCCAGTCGAGGCTTCTTCTTTCTTCTATACCTGCCAATGCCGGACCAACCACTCTTTTGTTTACGTTGTGGCAGGTAGCGCAACGGCTCATAAAAATTGTTTTGCCATTATGTTCAGGAGGAGCGGCATTTACTACCATTCCGGCCATCATCAACAATGTGGCGAGAACAATCTGAACTTTTTGCCAGCTGAAGTCTATTATGCGTAACATCTTTGTAGGTTTTATTTCTTGATTATTCGTTCATCAGTTTCTTAATGTCGCGGATTAATTGCTGCATGGCTTTGTCATCGGTGCCTGAATAATATCCACGTATTCTTTTCTGCCGGTCGACCAATACAAACAGGTCGCTGTGAATGAAGTCGCCATCTTCCCCATCTCCATCTGTTGCTGTTACCATGAAGCTTTTGCGTGCAAGCCAGTAGATGTGTTTTTTGTCGCCTGTAAGCAGGTTCCAGTTTGCCTGTTCGATTTTATTTTTCTTCGCGAAGGCGCTGAGTGTTGCTGCACTGTCGCGAACGGGATCAATTGAAAAAGAGTTGAACGAAAGATCGTTGTTGCCCGCAAATGCCTGCAGAACCGTCTGCATGTTCCGCGTCATCTTTGGGCAAATAGTCGGGCAACGAGTGAAGAAAAAGTCCACTACTACGATCTTATCGTTCCAATCATCGAGAGTTACCGCCCTGCTTTCTGCATTAACTGCATTGAAAGCTGCAACCGTGTGATCAGGTCCGCCGAGAACCGGAAGACCAGAGTAACGGTTTTCGTACCACTTCACACCGGTGAATACGAGGATGGGAGCGACAACCACTACCAAAACAAAAATCCATATGAAGCTTTTCTGGTGCATTAGTTTTTAGTGTTAGATCCGGTTGGGATTTCGCTGGCAGGTGCAACGGTTTGTACAGGAACAGGATTATCGGGCGTAAAGGCCGGTGCACCCGGGCCAGGGTTATTATTTGCATCGATAAAGGCGGGTACGTATGCCAGTACAAGTATGATGGCCATTGTTACCAGCCAGGGTTTGAATGTGTCGAACAATGGAATGCGGCGTTCATCGTGCAGTATTTCACTAACTGGCAGGTCTAGCTGCGCTACTTCTTTCTTTTTGCTGAAGATGGTGCCGAAGAATACCACGAAATAAATTGCTGCGGCAACAGTCATAATGATACCTCCTGCCAATGCAAGTAATGTGGTGGGTACCCATTCTGGTGTATACAGTTCGTGCGATGGATTAAGATAGGTGAGACCTAGATTGGTTCTCCTTGGTTCGCCAATCAATCCTCCCCACGACAAACCGGTTGAGAATATCAGGATGCCTATCACCCACAGGTAAGGCACAACCACATTCAGCCGGGGCAGGAATACTTTTTTGCCCGATGTGGTTGCAAAAAGGTGAAGGCTCATCCCGATGATAGAGAGAAACACCGGGCCCGCAACTGTCATATGAAAGTGACCCGGGAGCCATGCGGTGTTGTGTACAACATTGTTGAGGTGGCCGGATGCATTCACGATGCCGGTGAGTCCGCCGAATATGAACAGGAATAATCCGCAGATCATGTAACCAAACAAATACCTGTTTGGATCGAGGTAAGGTAGTTTGCTGAAATAGCCGAGCAGACTTTTCGCACCTCTTTTACGTCCTGCATATTCCAATGAGGCGGCAATGGTGAATGCAGTGATGAAGCTTGGAATAGCAACGCCAAACGTCAACAACCCCTGGAACATTTTTACACCCTGGGTAATAGACGGATCGCTAAACTGGTGGTGTACACCAACGGGTACTGAAAACAGCAGGAACAGGAAGGCTGCAATTCTACCGGCAAGGTCGGAGTATAATTTTCCGCCGGCGAGTTTGGGAAGCATAGTGTAGAACATGGTGTATGCCGGTAACAGCCAGAAGTACACGAGAGCGTGACCGAAAAACCAAAACAGGGTGCGGGCCAGAGTTACATTTACCGTTTGTTTCCAACCCATTGCCCATGGAAGCAATAACACGAGCACTTCGTAAGCAACAGCGAGCGTACAAACAAACCAGATGGTGAAGTTTACCAGTGTGCCCAGTACGGCCAGGGGCGTTTTTACTTCTTTATTATCTTTTTTCCACTGCACATACATTTTCGCCCAGCTGAACAATGGAACCCAGGAACCTACAATAAGTAAAGCAGCGCCGAGGTAGAATGCAGGGTGTGCTTTTAATGGAGGATAGAATGTGTAAAGTACTGACGCTTTTCCGGCAAGCATCGCCCATGCAGCCATCACTGTACCAACGGTCATCATCCAGAAACTTGCCCACGCTACTTTTTTATTCGGTTCTTTTTTAAAATAAAAAGCCATTGTTGCATGACCGAATGCCACAGCAAAAAATGAGGTGAGTACAACGGCATTTATCACTCCATGCAGCGTGAGGCCCTGGTAATAATCAAGTTGTGCAACGCGCGATTCGTGAATTACCCCTGAGCGGTAGATGGTCTGCATGAGTCCATGATAGATTCCGATGGACAACAGGGTGATCGGTATTCCGAGTTCCCAATATATAAGCCTTTTAAAAGATTTGCTGATCTGCATATAGTAAATGTGAAAGGTGGATACTATTTTTTCGCTGTTGGAGTATTGACGATTACTTCTGCCTGCATTGATTGGTGACCAACACCGCAGTATTCGTGACAGGTGATTTTATAAACACCAGGTTTGTCGAACCTGACGGTGGCCTTATTGATGTTTCCATACACAGCCATGAGGTTGAGATTTTTTTCTGCTATGTTAAATCCATGAACAACATCGGACGAGGTAACAAAGAAGTCTACTTCACTGCCAACGGGTATGTAAATCTGTGAAGGTTCGAACAACCACATTTTTGCCACGCTGTACACCTGGTAGGTTTTTTCATCGAGCTGAACAACTTTAGGTTGAGTATAGGTTTTGTCGAACGGGATACATTCGGGCAGATCATTGTTTTTACCTCTTGCATATAAAATGGAGAAAATGAACAGTGAAAGCAGTGCGCCGGTGATGTAGAGAACCTTTTTTTCGAATTTATCGAGTGTCATAGTGGGTTGTTAAACTCGTGAGAGCATTAGGAAATAGATACCGAACCAGATAATGAGGCCCAATAAAACAAGGAGCAGGAAGAAAGCGATGGCTCCTTTGGGTTTGAAACTCTTGTCGAAATCGGCCTCGGTCGGGATGTTCACTTTGGCGGCCGTGGTTGTTGTTTCCATCGTTGAAAATTTTGCTGGTGCAAAGTAGTCCCGCGTGTATGACCATCTCATGACAATACTTTTTGATGAACATGATTTATGTCAGGGTCAACATGACGAACGTCATAAAATGCGGGACAGGTCTAACCATATAAATAAGATTGAGTAAAATCGGTTGATGTGATGACGGCAGTCATTTTCACGTGAGTGGTGTTCCTATACTTTCGTAGAATGACGAATACCCTGCTGGTAGACAAATACAATGCACCGGTGCCGAGATATACCAGTTATCCCACCGTACCAAACTGGAAATCTGTTTCGAATACCGACCGATGGATGTCGGTATTCAGCGAACGTTTTCACGGGGAAAACAGCCGCGACGGTATATCTGTTTATATCCATCTTCCTTTCTGCGAATCGTTGTGTACGTATTGCGGGTGTAATAAAAAAATTACTACTAATCACTCAGTAGAAGCTGTGTATACAGCAGCATTAGAGAAAGAATGGAAACTGTATCGCAGTATGATGCATGAAGCTCCCGTGATCCGTGAGCTTCACCTGGGCGGAGGTACACCAACATTTTTTGCTCCTGAAATGCTGAAACAAATCGTATCAACAATATTGAATGGAAGTGTGCTTCACCCGGAATATACATTCAGCATAGAAGGGCATCCGAATAATACCACCATGACTCACCTTGAGGTGCTTGCACGATTGGGATTTCGCCGCGTGAGTTATGGCGTGCAGGACAACGATCCCGATGTGCAGCGTATCATCAACCGCATACAACCATTGCAGAATGTGGAGAACGCCACACGTAATGCAAGAACGGCAGGATTTACTTCGGTGAATTTTGACCTGATATATGGATTACCCTTGCAGTCGCCCGAAAGCATCACACGTACAATGAATGATGTGTTACCGTTGAGGCCAGACCGCATTGCATTTTACAGTTATGCACACGTGCCCTGGACAAGCAGGGCGCAAAGGCTATTTGATGAATCGCATTTACCTGATGCTGCCACGAAACTTGAAATTTATGAAGCGGGAAGAAAGCTGTTGCTGCAAGCAGGATACCGCGAAGTAGGCATGGACCATTTTGCGTTGCCCGGCGACGAATTGTTCACCTCGCTGGAAAAGGGGCAACTTCATCGCAATTTTATGGGATACACCACTCAACACACGGAATTGATATTGGGGTTGGGCGTATCTGCGATCAGTGATACAGGAAATGCGTTCGCACAAAATCACAAAACTCTGCACGATTATTATGCAGCAATCGAACGTGGTGAATGTGCAGTGACCAGGGGCTACTTTCTTGATGATACCGATATAGCAATTCGCAGGTATATCACGGAGATCAGCTGCAATGGGTTTACGGAGTTCGATGAAAGAGATCTCTGCATGCTAAGGGAAAAATGTTTTGAAAAACTTCAGGACCTTGCCGTTGATGGACTGATAGAATGGGACGAAAGTGGCTTACGTGTAACTGGCACCGGTCGAAGGTTTACGCGCAACATCTGCAGCGCATTTGATTTATATCTGAAACCGTCAGAAAGCCCGGGAGTATTTAGCAAGGCTATTTAACGCGGGTGAACTCTTCTCAAAAGATCGATGCCATAAATTCCCGAGCAGCCAGGTGGCGCCAATGGCAAAAGGAATACTGCACCAGAATAGTAGTTCAGGAACATGCTTAATGTTTAATGCGAGCAGTGAATTAACTCCATTAATAACAATCAGGATTTCTGTGCAAAGGAATGTCCCGACAATTATCGTTATAGCAGGGCGCAATGAGTTACGATAAAGATGTTCGCTGTACAAGGCAAGCATTGCGAATATGGAAAGGAAACCGATGGAGGCGAGGTGCAGGTAGGCAATGCTGAAATTCCGGTGAAGAAATGCAATGTTGGCTACAGCGGGGATTGCAGACAAACATTGGAGGACCGATTTAAACATCAGAACTGCTATAAGGAAGTTTTTCAGGAATGTGCCGAACGCATCGGGCTCACGTGCGTTACGTAGGTCGTGCACGATCAGCACAACTGAAATCAATTGCAACAAAGCACCAACAAACCCGACGATATTATAAATCGGGCCAGGTTGATTCCATAAGAACGAAAGGAATACAGACAGGGCCACACCTGCAGTAGCAGCGATTATCACGGGTTTGCTGTGTTGCCGCGATTTTACAGGCACATTAAGAATGCGGTATAATGCAGCAATTGCAGTGAAAATGAAGAAGCCGTTCAGTTGGAAGTGCAGGTAGAAATAAACCGCGTTATAGTAAAGCGGACTTTGTTTGAAGCCCATCGCTGCAATCGGCCCCGTGGCGAATGGTCCTGCTGTAGACAGCACCAGGAATACCATCGCGGCTTTCAGGAACAGGTGCGGCAGGTTGTTGTAATTACGCAGTGCTTTCCACACCATCACGGCCAGGTAGATTTCCGCTATAACGGAAATGGTTGAAAAGAAAAGGCTGATGGGCCCATATCCCTGTACCGGGAAGAAAGCCAACATGCCATATGATGATAACACCAGGAGGTAGATGATAATTCTCCAATGCTTAAATGAAATGGATTTCTTCAGTTCAGGAAAGAACCGCATCATCACCCATACCAGCATCGGCGCGATCCATCCTCCAAAAGCGAAATGAGAGTGGCCATGGAGGAAGTGCAGGTATCCGTTGCCACCCAGGTTGAAAACTGGCATGGCCCGGAGATAGAGGCCGGTGGCAGCAACAACCACAAAACCCAGCAGAATACTTCGTAGCAGTAAATTCTCGAGACGCCGGAAAGACCACAGATCTGGACTAGTGTTTAAGTGCCATGCCATCATAAACAGCAAAAATCGCCAGGCAGTTGTAGTGGTTTTATGATGTTCGTCATAGTAGGTGCAGATTAAGTTCAGGAAGTACGAATTCGTCCCGATTCACACATGCACAATGCGGGCATATGCTGCCTGATGTGGTAATGATGTGCCGTAATAGCTTCGATTTCAGGTTTTTGGTTTTTTCTGATGTGGTATTGATGTAGCTGTTTTTGATGTGGATGAAAGTGGCGAATCTATTTTTGGCTGGTCAACAATTCATCACCAAAACAGCGATGCTTCCATGAAATTTTCCTCCCTGTTTGTCTGCTTATTATTAGTTATCACGTGCCTTTCTGCCCAGACTTCTGACATTGGCGTTTTCACCAAGGCAACCGACATTGGTAAGCCCAAAAACGCGGGGTCTTCGAGGTTTGATCCTGCTACACAGACGTATCACATGAAGGGTGCCGGGTACAACATCTGGTTCAATCGCGATGAGTTTCACTACCTGTACAGAAAGATTGCGGGCGACTTCATCCTCACTGGCAATTTTGAATTTGTAGGCGGAGGCGACAAAGGTAATGGCCACCGTAAGATCGGGTGGATGGTTCGCGAGTCGGAAGACGAATCGGCAGCGAGTATGAATGCCGTAATACATGGTGACGGATTGGTAGTGATGCAGTGGCGTCCACTCAGAGGTGCATTTATGCGCGATCCGGAAGACGAGATCTTCTATCCTAAAAAACACACTTTCCAGGTAGTTCAGCTGGAGCGTAAGGGTAAAAAGCTCATCATGAGAGTTGCCAATCCGGGAGAGCCTCTACAGGTTGTTGGATCGAAATTAATGCCCGATTTAAAGGATTCCGTTCTTGTTGGACCTTACATCTGTTCGCACGACGAGAATATAATTGAAGAGGCAAAAGTCTGGAACCTGCGTATTGACAGGCCGGTTGAAAATGCCTATCAGCCTAATCCTATCCTGGCAAGGGCTTCAAAACCTTTCAATGGCGAACTCGCAAGCCGGCTTGAAATTGTTGATGTGTTTACCGGTGCCAGGAAAGTTGTTCATGAGTCGGAAGGTAGACTGGAAGCACCGAACTGGATGCCCGATAACCAGAGATTGTTGTACAACGAAAAAGGTTTGTTGTACACTATTCCCGTAGGAGGTGGTACACCTGAAGTGCTAAACACAGGCTCTGTAAACCGCAACAATAACGATCACGGTATTTCATTCGACGGAAAGATGCTGGCCATCAGTAGTTCGAGACAAGGCATGCCGGGTGGAGGATCATCGGTTTATGTTGTGCCATTAAAAGGTGGCGAGCCGAAACTGGTGACTTCGGAAACGCCATCGTACTGGCATGGATGGGCGCCTAATGGAAAAGAAGTAGCGATTGTGGCACAGCGAAATGCCAGCAAGATTTATAACCTGTATAAAGTAGATGTAAACACCGGCAAGGAAACGTCATTAACTAATAATACAGATGGTCATGTAGATGGTCCCGAATATTCCCCCGACGGTAAATACATTTATTATAATGCCAACCCAACCGGTACAATGCAGTTATGGCGGATGAAGCCGGATGGTACACAGAAAGAACAACTCACGTTTGATGAATATCATAACTGGTTTCCGCATATATCACCAGATGGTAAATGGATAGCGTACATATCGTTTCCTATTGAAATAGATCCGTCATCCCATCCTTCTTACAAAAAAGTAATGCTGAAGATAATGCCGGTGTCGGGTACAGGTGCTCCGCGGGTGATTGCTCATCTCTATGGTGGGCAGGGCACGCTGAATGTGAACTCGTGGTCGCCCGACAGTAAGCGTTTGGCATTTGTGAGTAATTCGGAAGTGAAAACTCCAACAAGCACAGCTCATAATTAACAGGGCTTCTTACTCAACATAAAATCTAACTGCTTATGCCAGTAAAATTAAGAACCACGATAAAGGGTTTGCTCACGATAATTGTTCTCCTGGTGTTGACGGCTGGTGCGAATGCCCAGAAGGTGATATCGGGAAAAGTAGTGAACACTAACGACCAGCAACCCATAGCAGGTGCAACCGTGCAGGTAAAGGGACAGGAGGGTGGCACAAACACGCAGGACGATGGAAGTTTTTCGCTGTCGGTTCCCAACGACAACAGTATACTGGTCATCACAAGCGTTGGATATGGACAAATAGAAATCGGTGTAGACGGGCGGACGATGTTAGGAACTATTACATTGTCGTCGGCATCTACCAACCTTAATGAAGTGGTTGTAACCGGCTATACTGCGCAAAAGAAAAAAGACATTACGGGATCGGTAGCGGTTGTAAATGTTGCCAATCTGAAAACTCAACCAACGGGTACAACCGAATCGTTGTTGCAGGGACAGGCTGCAGGTGTAACCATTGTGAATTCGGGTGCGCCGGGTGGACCAAGCAATATCAGGGTACGCGGAATTACTTCTGTAGGAAGCACGGAGCCTCTTGTAATTATTGATGGAGCATACGGAAGTCTGCACGACCTGAATGTAAACGATATTCAATCGATCCAGGTGTTGAAGGATGCTGGTGCTGCCGCAATCTATGGTGTGCGTGGTTCGAACGGTGTGGTGATAGTTACAACAAAAAGAGGAAGAACCGGAAAAGCAAGAATAGAGTATGATGGATACTACGGCACACAAAGGCCATTGAGTGGTAACGTGTGGAACCTGACCAATCCGCAGGAGGCTGCAGAAGCGATCTGGCAGACTTATGAGAACCTGGGTTTGCAACCTATACACAAACAATACGGAAGTGGAGCCGACCCGGTAATACCTGATTACATCACACCAACAGGTGCGATGGAAGGCGATCCGAATACCGATCCATCAACCTATGCGTTATACACCAACCAGATCACACGCGCAAACAAAGCAGGAACCGATTGGTTCCACGAAATATTCAAACCTGCACCTATTCAGAGCCACAACGTTTCGGTAAGCGGCGGTGGAGATAAATCAACTTATCTTTTTTCCCTGAATTACTTCGATCAGCAGGGTACATTAATCCATACATATCTCAAAAGATACTCGGCTCGTATAAATACATCGTTTACTATAAAGGATAAAATCAGGGTAGGCGAGAATTTATACGTGTATTACAAACAAAATCCGCGCTATCTCGGATTGCCGGGAGTGAACAATGCAAACTCATTGAATGCCGCATTCCGTATGCCGGGCATCGTTCCGGTGTACGATATCCGTGGAAACTTTGCGGGCGGTGGATCACAAAGTTTGGGAAATGCTCCGAACCCGGTAGCGATCATGGCTCGTACCAAAGACTATACAGGTAACGAGTGGCAATTGAATGGAAATGTGTTCGCTGAGGTCGACATTATCAAAGACGTCACGCTTCGTACGTCTTTTGGAGGAACGTATAATTCATTCTTCAATAACTTCTTTACGTTCACTGCATACGAAAATGCAGAGAACAGTACGAACCCGAATGGCTATATCGAGAACTATGGTTATTACACCAGTTATAACTGGACAAATACCGCGCGATATACTAAAACATTTGCATCGCTACACAATGTGAGTGTGCTTTTAGGAACTGAAGCGATTGAAAACGGCGGCAGGGCAATAGGCGCATCGAGGGGTAACTATTTCATTACGAATGTGAATTCACTCACTGTTGATCCAAACCTGTGGACGTTGAACGCCGGACAGGCAGCTACTCAAACCAATCAGAACATTGTTAACAACAACAACATCCAAACGCCTTATGAAAGTTCATTGTTTTCGGTTTTTGGAAGGGTGGATTACAATTTCAATGAGAAATATTTGTTGAGTGGAACGCTTCGAAGAGATGGATCATCGGTGTTTGCACCTGGCAGAAGATACGGTACGTTCCCTTCAATTACTGCAGGATGGAGAATATCGGAAGAAAAGTTCTTACAGAATGTAGCATGGATCACTGATCTGAAAATAAGAGGTGGTTGGGGAAAACTTGGTTCGATCAGTAATATCAATCCGACAAATGCGTATACCTTATTTGCACAAAACCCGGTGATCTCTTACTATGATCTTGCGGGTCAGAGTACATCTTCAACACCCGGTATTTACAGCAGCCAGTTTGGAAACCCATTTACAACATGGGAAGAAGACATCATTACGAATATAGGAGTAGATGCTACACTGTTTCAGAATAAATTGGATGTATCCATCGAGTGGTATAAAAAATCTATTTCGGGTTTATTGTTCCAGCAGAGTTTGCCCTTTGCAGCCGGCGGTGCGCTTCCACCGTTTGTGAATTCAGGTAATATCGAGAACAGCGGAATCGACATGGCGGTTACCTACCATGGTTCCCTGAACAATGGTCTCAGCTTCGACATCACGGGAACATTTACATCGTACAATAATAAAGTAATCAGTCTGCCTCCGGGTATTACCTACATCGACTATGGTGTTTCACGTTTACAGCCTGGCCAGGCAGTGGGAGCATTTTTCGGATATAAAGTAATCGGGTTGTTCCAGAGTGCAGATGAAGTATCGAAGGCACCTGTACAGGACGCTGCAGCCCCGGGAAGATTCAGATACCAGGATGTAAATGGCGACAATAGGATTGATGCAAACGACAGGCAGCATTTTGGAAATCCGAATCCTGATTTTACTGCAGGATTAAATATCGCGGCGCGATTCAGGAATTTCGACTTATTTCTTTTTTTGTATGCATCTGTCGGAAACGATGTGATCAACAACGTGCGCGCGTCAACTGATTTTCCTCAATCGTTTGATGTTGCTATCAGTAAAGATGCTTATTACAATTCATGGAGACCTGACCGGCCGAATGCAAAAGTGCCGATACTGGAACGCACAGGAAATTTCAGCAATGGGAGCGGTGCGTTTAACTCGTACCTGATGGAAGAAGGTTCTTTTCTGCGTGCAAAAACGCTTTCACTGGGATACACTTTTCCAACGGGATTATTGAATCGGACAGGACTCGACAGGCTAAGGTTATATGTGCAGGCGGCCAATCTTTTCACCATCACCAATTACACTGGTTTAGATCCGGAACTCCCGGGAAGCAATACTGCAAGCACCAATTTCGGAATTGATGGTGGAGTATATCCTGCAAATCAAAAAACATTCACGGTTGGAGTAAACCTTGGTTTCTGATAACGCACTACAAATAAATAGTTATGAAATTTTATAAGAATTATTATATCTACCTGTGTACAGCGGCAGTAATTGTTGTGTTGTATGCCTGCGGTAAAGATTTCCTGGAAAAACAGCCCCTTGGATCGCTGGCGTTGCCAAACGTATCGAGCAGGGCTGGTGCAGAAGGCATACTTGTGGGAGCGTATTCATTGCTTGACGGTGAAATCGGTATCAATAACCAGGGCAATGACTACGGGAGCGCCGGATCTAATTGGGTATATGGAAGTATGGCAGCAGACGATTCATACAAAGGATCTACTCCGGGAGATCAGCCACCGGCTGTGTTACTCGGAACATGGTCTCTGTCGCAAGCCACTACTCCGTACCTGAACCAGAAATGGAAAATGCTGTACACCGGAATACAACGCGCCAATGACGTGCTTAGGATTCTCCCCAACGTGAGCGACATGACTGCAGAGGAGAAAAACCGCATGGTTGCAGAGGCGCGTTTTCTTCGTGGATTTTATCATGAGGATGGAAAGAAAATGTGGAACAATATTCCTTATGT
>JAFAGE010000332.1 GCA_023423015.1 Bacteroidota bacterium | reverse complement strand
CCTGGTAGGGTGAAGATTTCCGTTTCAGCATGATCCCTTCACTGTTCAGGTTGCGCGAGTTCAGCCTTTTTTCGGCTAGTTCTTCCCATGAATTAAATTCGATGACCGGTGAGAGTACGAGATTAGGAACATTCAATGAAGCGACAATTGCGGCTAAACGGTGTCTTCTTTCACTCATAGGAAGATGGCGGATATCTTCACCATTTTCTTCCAGAAGATCGTACGCAAATATTCCTGCAGGTGCTTCTTCCAGGTGTTTACGGGTCACGTTCTTTCTTCCGATGCGCGTTTGAAGCACATTGAAGTTTAACACCTGTCCGTCCTTTACCGGCAATATTTCACCGTCGATCACAGTGCCGTTTGCGAGCCTCTCAGTTAATAATTGATATTCGGGAAATTTATCTGTTATGAGATCTTCGCCACGGCTCCACACAAAAAGAAGACCATTTCTTTTTATTATCTGACCACGAATACCATCCCATTTCCATTCGGCCTGCCACTCTGCAGTCTCTCCCAGTGATGAGGGTTCGTCTTCGAGTGCGTATGCCAGGTAAAACGGATAAGGTTTTGAATGATCAATGATGGTGGCATCATCACTTAATAATTCATCGAAAGAAGTAGACGAGGGATCCCAGTTGCCACTTATGCGGTGAGCAATCACGCTTGCGTCGAGGTTTACCATTCTGGCCAAAGCATTCACCATCATGCTTTGCGAAACGCCGACACGAAAAGTGCTGGATAAAAGTTTGTTGAATACAAAACGTTCGCGCGCATTCAGCTCGCGCCATGAATTGATAATAAAATCTTTTTTGTCAGCTTCTTCGGCTTTTTCCAGGTCCATAAAGCGCTCAACATACCAGGCAAGAGAATGTGATGTGGCGTTGCCGATTTTTTCATCATCATCAGGAATAAGCAAGGCAATTGTTTCGGAAAGATCTCCAACGGTGTGATAGCTTTCGGCGAACAACCACAGTGGAATACCCACCAGCCCGGCGCACCATTCGGTAAGTTTTGCAGGACTGATTGTTCGCCGCGGCCGGCGGCCGCTGAAGAGTGCAATGGTCCATACTTTGTCTTTAGGATCAGCCCGCGAAAAATAATCTGCAAGCGCTGCGAGTTTTTCGTTTGTCTTTGTGTGCGTACCCAAGCGATGCACGAGGTCGGCAAATAAACGCATGCCACCTGAACCGGCAATATTTGTTTGAGCATTATTTCCTGCAACGCTATTCATCCGGTACTATCTCCGTCTCTTCATTATTCGTAGTAGGTTCTGTTCCTGTTTCTTCGTCTTCTGTTCCAAACTCAGTTTTCACCTCGGCAGCTTCAATACCAGCTTCATTCAGGTAGCGACTGAAGGTGGACTGAAATCCGTGTGTGACAAAAACTCTTGAAGCTCCTGTTTCTTTCACAGATGACAAGAGCGATTGCCAGTCGCAGTGATCGCTGAGTGCGAAGCCGGCATCGGCATTCTTGCGACGCTGATTTCCGCGCACCTGCATCCACCCACTGCAAATGCCGAGCCCATATGGCAGGAACTTCCTGATCCATGGCGATGATTCAGCAGAAGGAGGTGCTACGATCACTGCATTCCTGAATGTTTCTTTCGGCTGGTCGCCGGTTACGCGGATCACTTTCGGAAATTTTGCGGGATCAATCACCCCTGCATTCAACAAGGTTTCATGCATATTGAATACTGCGCCATGAGCATATACCTCGTGCGCTACATCTTTAACAGCCTGCAATACACGTTGAGCCTTTCCGAGTGAATATGCAATGATTACTGATGCCTTGCCGGTCTGCTGGTTTCCTGTAACCCAATTGCGCATATTGTTGTAGATGACAGGTTGCGGCTTCCAGCGATAAATGGGTAGTCCGAAAGTAGATTCGGTAATAAATGTATGGCACCGAACCGGTTCAAATGCTCCACTGATTCCATCATCTTCGGTTTTGTAATCGCCACTCACCACCCATATTTCTCCCTTGTACTCCACCTTAATCTGCGACGATCCGATGATGTGCCCGGCAGGGTAAAAAGTAACCTTTACGTTGTTGAACGAAATGGTTTGGTTCCATTTTACAGTGTAGTAAGGATTGTCGCCAAGACGTAGTTGAAGTATGGGTTTGGTAAACTCATGACAGATGTACTGTGCACTGCCCCAGCGTGCGTGATCGCTGTGGCCATGAGTGATAACTGCTTTTCCAACAGGTTGCCAGGGATCGATGTAGAAATCACCAGCCGCACAATAGAGCCCTTTGTCGGTGAAGTCGATGAGCATCAGACAAAGTTAGTGAAACGTGAGACGGCAAACGGCAGACGTGAGACGGCAGACGGCAGACGGCAAACGTGAGACGTGAGACGGCAGACGTGAGACGGCAAATCTCACTTAGTAAACTGCCATCACCTCACCATCTACTTTTTTAACGAAGTAGATCTTCTTGTTCTCGAAATAATCGAGCGTGTGGGTTTTGGGGTCCAGAACGGGTTGAATATCGAAATCGCTGAATAATCTGAATTTTTTATCGGATAGAGCGGAACCCAGATTTTTACCGTGCAACTGCAGGAGGTGGCTGAAATGATACATGATTTCAAAACCCCTGAAAGCCATGTCGGTCGGGCGCGAAAAATATTTTGCCTTGAAGTCGGCATTTATTTTCAGCACCAGCGGTTCAAGTGGCGACAAATAAAACGGGGTGGTGTATACGATCTGAACGCCTTTGTATTCGGGCTCTGAAAAATCCGTAACATCCCACCAGGTGGGCATACCGAACAATATCGACGGTGTAGCCGGGTATAATGAGGAAAGATGTTGCGCGAGCATTTCTCCAAAAGGAACGTCGAGGCTGCCTGTTATACAAACTGTTGTTCCATTGGGGTTGAGATGGGCTTTTACATCTTCGGGCATAAAATTGTCCCCGAGGGTAACGTACTTGATCTTTAAGGGAACTGAGCTTGTATTTTTTGTGATAGTGGTGAAATATTCCACCAGCCTGTCTTCCTGCGCACCTTTCTTGCGGAATAATACCACCGGATTCAGCGCATGATTTTTCTGAATGAATTTATAAATCGCATTACAGTGTGTGTAAAGCGTTGAATTCAGAATGATAAAGTTTGGATTGTTGGATACGCCCGCATCGTTAGGAAAAGTGGCATTGATGAAGGGGATGTTTTTTGATGCTGCAACGTTGGCAAGTTGTCTTGCCTCACTACCATTTACGTGGCCGATGATCAGGTCGATGCTGTCGAAAGCGGGGTTGCTCACAACATTCTGAATGGATGTATTGGCCGATTTTGTGTCATAAACGCTTACGTCGAGCGGAATTCCTTCTTTATCGAGTGAGTCGATGGCCATAAGACTGCCTTCGTAAAATTCCAGGCCGGGGTTGAAAAAGCGGGGGAAATTCATCCCATACCTGTAAGTTGATACTTCGTCGAACGCTGAGTCAAGGTACAGCGGGGTAAACAGCGCAACCTGGTAGCGCGGTTGAGCGCTTGTATCCTGGGCGTAAAGTGTATTACTGCAATACCCGATGGTAAGCAGCAGGAGGTAGTATCGGAGCCTTTTCATTTTCAGCGATCTTATAATCTTTTTGTAGACGGTTACTCCCATTCAATAGTTGCAGGCGGCTTGCTGCTTATATCGTACACTACCCTGTTGATTCCCTTCACATTATTGATAATGTCGTTCGAAATATGCGCCAGGAATTCATAGGGGAGATGTGCCCAGTCGGCCGTCATCCCGTCTACAGATGTCACAGCGCGGAGGGCAACTGTAAATTCGTAGGTCCTCTCGTCGCCCATAACGCCAACGCTTTTTACAGGCAGCAATATTGCGCCTGCCTGCCAAACCTGCGCGTACAACTTATGTTCCTTGAGGCCTTTTACGTATCGATGATCAGCTTCCTGCAATAACGCCACTTTTTCCGGCGTGATTTCGCCCAGTATGCGAATGGCTAGTCCCGGTCCAGGGAATGGATGGCGTTGCAACAGATCATCCGGTATGCCGAGTTCATGTCCCACTCTTCGAACTTCATCTTTGAATAAAAAGCGTAATGGCTCCACCAGGCCAAGATGCATGATGTCGGGTAAGCCTCCCACGTTGTGGTGCGACTTAATTGTAACTGAGGGTCCGTGAACAGAGACACTTTCGATAACGTCCGGGTAGATTGTACCTTGGCCGAGAAGTTCTATTCCCTCGATTTTTTTTGCTTCCGATTGAAAAACATCTATGAACAGCCTGCCTATTGTTTTGCGCTTAGCTTCGGGATCTGTTTTACCTTTCAGCTCGCGATAAAATAATTCTTTGGCATCGATGCCTTTTACATTCAGGCCGATCCGGTTATAGGTATCGAGTACTTCCTGGAATTCATTTTTCCTCAGTACTCCATTATCTACAAATATTCCCGATAAACGTTCGCCAACGGCGCGATGAATCAGTGTAGCCGCTACGGTGGAATCAACGCCACCACTTAGCGCCATGATCACTTTCCTGTCGCCTATCTGCTTCCGAAGTTGTTCAACTGTATCGGTTATGAAATGTGCGGGCGTCCAATCCTGCTTACATCCGCAGATGTTTACGAGAAAATTCTTCAGCACCTTCTTTCCTTCGATGGAGTGATACACTTCCGGATGAAACTGCACGCCATATACAGGGTGGCCGTTTCCGTTGAGCTTGAATGCTGCGTAGGGGATATCTTCCGTTGTGGCAAGCACTTCAAATCCGTCCGGCATTTTCAGGATGGAATCACTGTGACTCATCCAAACCTGCGAAAGATCCATTACATCGTTCAGCAACACATCTTCTTTCTTCTTATGCATGAGTGCGCGGCCATATTCGCGCTTGTTGCTTTTGGCAACTTCGCCCCCGAATTTCTTTGCGGTGAGTTGAGCCCCGTAACAGATTCCCAATACCGGTAGTTGCTGTTGCATGGCGCGAATGTCAACATCCGGTGCATTGGTTTCATTTACCGAAAAAGGCGACCCTGACAGAATTATTCCGCGCAGGCTTTCGTCGAATTCGATTTGTTCGTGGTAAGGTATGATTTCACAGTAAACATTAGCCTCTCTTATTGCCCTGGCAATTAACTGGGTATACTGGCTGCCAAAGTCGAGGATCAGGATCTTTTCCGTCATTGTGGTGCGAAGGTAAGAAAACGCCGAAACGTTAAAGGTCCACCTGGCGCACATTTATCCAGATGTCGCGGTTGCGGCCTTTGTCGTCTGTACACGAAATTTTGACCGGCCCCGGCCGGGGTACGAAGAACAGGGTGGAAGAGGAATTGGCGGACTTATAGTACTGGTTGTCGATGTACCAGTGCAACATGTTTACGTCGTTGCCGGCTTTCCCCTGCAGAAGAATGGGTTCCGGCTTTATTTTACTGATCAGGTATTCGGCGCCGTTGGAAGGGGAGAGTATCATTGGGCGGTTGTTCCTGAATACCTGCTCGCAGGAAGGATTGTGAGGTGGAACTTTCTCATACGCTATTTTCTCCATGTCCATCCAGTTCTGCAGGTCGGGCGATATGTATTTAAACAATTTCCGCACGTATCCTGCCGCCGGCATACAGCTCCTGCAAAAGCTGTGTTTACCATCCGCAGAAACAAACTGCTCACGCATGTGTTGGCAGGTTTGAGAGGCTGATATTCCGGGAATGAAGAAATCGGTAATCTTCTCATTGCAATGCGGGCCGGGTGGTAACCCGGTTTCGGAACAAACGATGCGTAAGTCTGCATCATCCGGCTGTTTGAACCATTGTTCATCACCATCATAATCGATCGTGTTGAATATTCTGAATAGGAGGGGGGTGGCAATATCCGCTCCGCTCAGTTCCGGAGATCCTTCTCCCGTAAAGTTTCCTGCCCACACACCCACTGTATATTTCTGGTTGTATCCAATGCTCCATGCGTCGCGACGGCCATATGATGTACCTGTTTTCCAGGCGATCTTTGGCATTCGCTCGGTGCTTTGCCAGTTAAGTGGAAAGTCGGGCCTGTTTACTTTGCTTAAAATATCGTTTATCATAAAAACCGCTGCTCCACTGGCTATGATTATTGACTGGTTTGATGTTTCATGACTGAGGAAAACCGGTTTCATATACCTGCCTTCGTTTGCGAACGCCGAGTAAAGCGATGTGAGTTCCAACAGTGTGGTGCCGCAACCGCCGAGCACAAGCGATAATCCTAGTTTGCGTTGATCTTTCCGAACCTGGCTGAAGTTGCACGAGGCAAGTGTGCCGATCATTCGCCCTGTCCCGATTTGGTTTAAACCTTTTACAGCAGGAATATTCAGCGACAGTTCGAGAGCACGGTCCATACTCACCGAACCGTTGAATTTGTGGTTGAAGTTTTCGGGAGTATATCCGTCGTAGTTAACCTGCACATCGTTGATCTTCGTTTTAGGTGTCATGATGCCGTCGTCGATGCAGAGAGCATACAAAAGGGGCTTTAGTGTGCTGCCGGGTTGTCGCACTGCGCGCACTCCGTCCACCTGTCCTCTCGCGGCAGTATCGTAGAAATCAGCAGAACCTACATATGCAACTACACGCCTGGTGGAATTCTCTATTATAACTACCGCCGCATTGCTGATTCTTTTGCTTTTCAGGATTCGAGAATAGTTTTCAACAATATTTTCTGCGCTGGTCTGGATTTTTAAATCAATAGTTGAATTAATGACTTCTTTCCCGTTAGTTCGAAGATATCTTGCCAGGTGTGGCGCCATCTTCGGAAAAGTGCGCCTTCCAGCTTCGAAGGGTTCCGACTTTGCATCAGAAATTTCTTTTGCCGTAAATACCTCATCGCGGTAAAAACGTTCGAGCCAGAGGTCGCGATGCTGCTGAATTTCGGCATTATTCTTTCCCGGAACTAATGTACCAGGCCGGTTTGGTATGATGCTGAGCGCGGTGATTTCAGCGAGAGATAAATGATCAGGATCTTTTTGCAGATAAAGTAGGGACGCAGCTTTGACGCCTTCGATGTTACCACCATATGGAAGGAGGTTGCAATACAATTGCAGGATCTGCTGCTTGTTATATTTAAATTCCAGTTGCCACGCTCGAAAAATTTCAATTAATTTGTTGCCGTATGTCCTTGGTCTTCTTTCGAGCGCCCGTGCCACCCGCATTGTGATCGTAGAAGCGCCGGAAGTTCGTTTGAGGTGAAAAATGTTTTTGATGAAAGCCCGGGCCATGGAAAACGGATTTACTCCGGCATGATAGTAAAACAATCTGTCTTCTTTCCTAACAATGGTTTTGCGCAGCAGGGGTGATATTTCATCAAGCGATGTTCGCATCCGCCATTTTTCGTCCGACGATAAAAATGCATGGATGATTTCGCCTTTGTTATCGGTTACCACCGTCGAATACTCCACCTTGTCGGGAAGCGGAAAAAGAAAATGCAGAACGACGAAACAGGCTACAAGAAACAATGCAGATATCGAAAGCAGTCTGACCATTTACAACAAAATACATTTGAAAATTACCATTTCTATGCGATTCCTTCCCCTCATCCTTCTTCTCACCGTATTCGGATGCAACAGGAACCTTGTTCGACTCGAGTACACTAACGCCAAAGATGAAGTGCCGCAACTCGGAAATCTTGTGTTTCGATTCAGCAATGCACTTGCGGCCGACTCCGTTCTGAACGAATGGGACAGCACTGCGTACGTACGCTTCAAGCCTGCCATCGAAGGACGTTTCCGTTGGGAACAACCAGACCAGCTGGTGTTTTCGCCATCGCGACCCCTGCCGCCGGCTACAAGCTTTTCTGCTGAACTCAGCGACGAAATTTTAGCCTCCTCCGCGTTCAACGGAGTAAGATCTCAAAAAATTTCTTTTTACACTGCCCAACTTAAACTGGAGGATATCAATGTAAACTGGACTTCAGCAGGAGGTAATAAGAGTGATGCTTTCCCAAGGCTCGACATTTATTTCAACTACAACGTAGATCCCAATACTTTAAAAGACAAGTTAAAAATAGAGGCGGAAGGTAAACAGGTTCCTTATCGGTTAATTACCGCTTCGGGTGAAAGCCGTATTTCAATCGGCCTGCAGGGTTTTACACCTGCAGATAAAACGATAGAAGGGAAAATTGTTGTAGATAAAGGTCTTGTGCCCCAGGGTGGCACAAATGGTTTGCAACAGGAAATCACCGCACCTTTCTCGATTCCTTCACCATTTAATCTGGTCATAAATAATTTAACGTCGCAGCATGATGGAGTTACGGGTATTGTGAACGTGAGCACCAGCCAGCAACTCGAGTCGGCAAATATCAATTCCCTGATCAATTTTGAACCATCCATCAAATTCAGTGTAGAAACGACCGATGAGGGATTTCAGATAAAAAGTGACCAATTCAATGCCGACCTTTCTTATCAAGTCACTATACAAAAGGGATTGCGGGGCAATGTAGGCGGTGTGTTACAGGAAGAATACATCAATGGAGTTGCATTCGGCGAGTTGGAGCCTTATGTAAGTTTCACCAATACAAAAGGAGTATATCTTTCAGCCCTTGGTAATCGCATGATTGAAGCGCGCATCGTAAATGTTCCAAAAGTGAAGGTGATCATTTCCAAAATTTATGAAAGCAACCTTCTTGCCGCCCGAACTTATGGATATGAGCCACGCGAAACGAACCGCAGGAACGACGATGATTATTACTCCGACTACTACGATAGTTACTATGCCTCTGCCATCAGCATGGGTGATGTTGTATTCGAAAAAGAAATTGAAACTATTTCATTGCCTAAATCAGGTAATAGCAGGTTGTTTCAATTTAACATTGATGACAGGCTTGCAGGACTCAAGGGTATCTATCATATCCGCATTCAGTCGTCAAAAAACTACTGGATGCGAGACAGCCGGTTTATTGCAGTGTCGGATATTGGGTTGATTGCCAAAGAAGGAACCGACAAATTATTTGTGTTTGCCAATTCTATACGCAATGCCGAACCAAAAAGCGGTGTAAATGTTGTGGCCTATGGAAATAACAACCAGGTAATCGGAACAGGTACAACCAATGCCGATGGTGTGGCAGAAGTTGCCTATACCCGGAAAGAATTTGCGGGCTTCAAACCGGCTATGATCGTGGCGAAAACGGAGGAAGATTTTAATTACCTGCCATTCGGAGGCACGTTGGTGAACATGTCGCGTTTCGAAACCGGCGGTAAACGCCTGAACACCGCAGCTATGGACGCCTATATTTATGGCGAGCGGGACATCTACCGCCCGGGAGAAAGAATAAATTTTTCAGTAATAGTACGCGACAAGCTATGGCGGGTTCCCGGTCAACTTCCACTTCGCTTCAGGTTGCTTTATCCAAACGGAAAAGAATTCAGAACATTCAGAAAAACTTTAAATGAACAGGGCTCTGCAGAAGCACAGATCGACATTCCGCAGTCCGCAATTACCGGCACCTACACATTGGAGGCGTATACAACTACAGATGTGCTTATAGCAACATCAAATTTTAATGTAGAAGAATTTGTTCCCGATCGAATACGACTCACCGCCAAAATCAATAAGAAAATTCTTTCCCCTGGCGACAAAGCAAGTATTGACTTAAACGCGGTAAACTTTTTCGGACCACCTGCTGCCGGACGTAATTACGAACTCGAGATCCAGGTGAAGCAGAAAGACTTCAGGCCGAAAAAGTTTGCCAAATATGATTTCAACATTCGCAACAAAGGTATTTCGCTCGACAACGTATTAAGACAAGGAACATTGAATAGTGAGGGTGAAGCCAAAGAACAATATGAGGTGCCTGCGCTTTTCCGGAACAATGGTGTTTTACAGGTTGATATTTTCTCTACCGTTTTTGATGAAACAGGAAGACCTGTGAACAGGAAGGTATCGGCCGATGTGTTTACGCAACCGGTGTTCTTCGGCCTTGGCCGCGACGATTACTGGTATTATGCGTTAAATCAACCCATTAAGTTCCCGATAATCGGGCTCGATCGGAATGAGAATGGGGTAAATGGTACCAAAGCACAGGTTGTTGTGATTAAACACGAATACCGCACAGTGCTTACGAAGTCGGGTGATTATTTCAGGTACCAGTCTCAGGCCAGCGACAAAGTGGTTTCTGAGCAGACTATTACTGTTAGTGGTGAATCTACAAATTTTCAATTTGTTCCCCGTTC
The DNA here is from genome assembly GCA_023423015.1 of Bacteroidota bacterium. Lineage (GTDB taxonomy): Bacteria > Bacteroidota > Bacteroidia > Chitinophagales > Chitinophagaceae > Flavitalea. Next base: position 3,472 of record JAFAGE010000332.1, on the reverse strand, counting down.
GCCGGGTAATTACGAAATAAGAGTATCCGTTCCCGGTACGGCAAGCTATGTGAGCCGCGACTTCTATAGTTATGGAAACTGGGGTGCGGCATACAATGCATTTGAAGTAGATACTGATGGGAATATTGACATAGAGACCGACAAATCAATTTACCAATCTGGTGAACAAGCAAAGATTCTTTTTAAAACTCCTTTCAACGGCCGTTTACTCGTGACAATCGAGCAGGACCGCGTATTATCATATCGTTATGTAGACGTGTCTAACAGGAGTGCCTCAATAGATCTTTCTTTGAACCAGGAGCACCTGCCAAATATTTTTGTTACAGCCACGCTCATCAAGCCTCATGGTGTGAGTGAAATGCCTTTAACTGTTGCACATGGATTTCAGAATATCAGGGTAGAAGAAAAAAGAAGAAAGAATAATGTTGAGATTATCGCGGCTAAAAATGCAAGGTCCAATACAGTGCAGGAAATTACAGTGAAAGCCGCGCCAAATAGTTTTGTAACCCTTGCTGCAGTAGACAATGGCGTACTCCAGGTGAGCGACTTCACGACTCCTGATCCCTACAAATATTTTTACTCTTCACGTGCATTACAGGTTACGGCCTACGACATTTATCCATTGTTGTTTCCTGAATTACGCGCGCGGCTAAGCAGTACAGGTGGTGATGCGGAGATGAGTATGCAGAAAAGAGTGAACCCAATGCCTGCAAAAAGAATTCAGATCGTGTCGCACTGGAGCGGAATTGTGAAAACCAACGGCAACGGACAGGCGAAGATAAAGTTCAACGTTCCGAAGTTTAGCGGCGAGGTTCGGTTGATGGCAGTTGCATATCGTGACGAAATGTTTGGATTTGCAGAGTCCACGATGACTATTGCCGATCCCATCGTGATCAGCACAGGCCTTCCAAGGTTTTTAAGTCCCGGTGATAGCCTCAGCGTTCCTGTAACAATCACCAATACTACAGCCAAACCTGTGACTGCAACAGCGCGAATCCAGGTGGGCGGCAAGCTTACGATTGCAGGAAATGCACAAACCTCTATTAGTCTTCAATCAAAGGCTGAGTCAAGGCCTGTATTTGGTGTAGTGGCAGGCAACAGCATAGATACAGCAAGGATCAACGTTGAGGTACAGGCAGGCAATGAAAAATACACTGAAATAATTCCAATTGGTATTCGTCCAACAAGCCCCTTAATAAAACAAAGTGCAGCTGGAAGCATACCTGCCGGAAAAAGTATAAAGCCGTCGGTGGCTGCAATGAACTTCCTGCCCGGCACGTCTGAATATAAGCTTGTAGTAAGCAGAAGCCCTGCTATGGAACTTGCAGAACAGCTGCAGTACCTGGTAAGGTATCCTTTTGGGTGTACGGAGCAGATTGTGTCTGCCGCATTTCCGCAGTTGTACTACGGAGATCTTGCTTCGCAATTAAAAAATAGAAAAGTTTCGGCTGAAAACGCGAACCAGAATGTGCTTGAGGCTATGCGTCAGATCAGGATGCGTCAGTTGTATAATGGGGCTTTGTTGTTGTGGGATGGTGATGGCCAGGAGAACTGGTGGACGACGGCCTACGCTGCACACTTTTTGATCGAGGCGAAGAAAGCGGGATTTGAAATAGACGAATCGCTGCTAAACACCATGCTTGGATATCTGAACAACAGGCTGCGTAACCGGAACACCATCAGTTATTATTATAATAGAGACCAGGTGAGGAAGATAGCACCCAAGGAAGTGCCGTATAGTCTCTATGTGCTTGCTCTCGCATCGCGTGCGAACATCGCAGCAATGAATTTCTACAAAACAAATTCATCGTTGCTTGCGCTGGATGGAAAATACCTGCTGGCATCTGCATATGCAGCAATCGGTGACAAGAAAAAATTCCTTGAAGTATTACCTGCTGCGTTCGAGGGGGAAGTTTCAGTTCCGCAGACAGGCGGAAGTTTTTACTCCCCAATTCGTGACGAGGCGATAGCCCTGAATGCTTTGCTTGATATGGACCCGGATAATAAGCAGATACCAATAATGGCAAGGCATGTCGTCAATCAATTGAAGGGACGTCGTTGGTATAGCACGCAGGAATGTTCATTTAGTTTTCTTGCTATTGGCAAACTTGCGCGAAAAGCCGACAATTCACAGGCCACGGCAGAAGTAAAAAGGAACGGGAAGGTGGTGGCTAATTTCAGCGGAAAAGACCTCACTTACTCGTCTGAAGGAATACCAGGCGATGTTGAGATCAGTGTAAAAGGGAACGGTCAATTGTTCTACTACCTGGTTGCGGAAGGCATCGGTGCCGATGGACAGTACCGGGAAGAAGATAATTACATAAGGGTGCGTAAACGTTTCTTCGACCGCAATGGAAATCCTTTGAATGAGAATACATTTAAAGTAAATGACCTGGTTGTGGTGCAGATTACGCTGGAGAACATGTTTAAAACATCGGTGGAAAATATTGTGATAACCGACATGCTGCCGGCAGGGTTCGAAATTGAAAATCCACGCACACGCGAAATCCCGGGCATGTACTGGATTCGCGATGCATCTGCACCGCGTCATCTTGATGCACGTGACGATCGTATGAATCTGTTCGTGGACCTTTATTCTGGCAGGCAGGTGTATTATTATGCCGTGCGTGCCGTAACACCGGGCGTATTTAAGATGGGTCCTGTTGCAGCTGATGCGATGTACAATGGCGAATACCACTCTTACCATGGAGCAGGCACTGTAAGAATTATGGAGTAATTTTGCGCCCCTGATGACGCGCAAACAACGGATTATCCTGATCATACTGGCAAGTCTCAACTTTACGCATATCCTCGACTTCATGATCATGATGCCGCTGGGTAATTACCTGTTACCGCATTTTGGCATCAGTGCAAGGTTTTTCAGTTGGATAGTGGCATCTTATCCTGTCACTGCCTGCGTATCGGGCCTGGTCGCCGCGTTTTTTGTTGACCAGTTCGACCGCAAGCGTGTACTGTTGTTTGCTTACACAGGATTTCTCCTTGGTACGCTGTGCTGTGGCATTGCTCCCGATCCTTATTTTCTCATGGCAGCCCGGATACTCACCGGATTTTTCGGTGGCCTGATTGGTGCACAGGTATTATCTATCATTGCCGACACCTTTCCCTATGAAATCCGGGGACGCGCCATGGGCACGATATTCATGGCTTTTTCTGTTGCATCTGTGTTCGGAGTTCCATTAAGTTTATATCTCGCGATTCTGTTCAGCTGGCACGCGCCTTTCCTTCTGATAGCTGGTCTAGGTGTGCCGATTTTATTCTTCATCGTGAGGTACCTGCCACCGATGAAAATTCATCTTGTGCCGCGCCAGAATGGCGAATCAATATTGAGGCCGAACGTGCGTAAAGTTGTGGAAGGGGTATTTGCCAATAAAGGGCAGTTGATGGCCCTCTCATTGTCGGGCATGCTGATGATGGGGCATTTCCTCATTATTCCCTTCATTAACCCGTATAT
>JAFAGE010000303.1 GCA_023423015.1 Bacteroidota bacterium | reverse complement strand
CCCCGGATCAACATCACACGGCAGGTGCAGAGTGGAAAAGAGGTTCCTCCCCAATTAGAATTGGATCCTGATCTCAACTACCTGGTGTTGCAGTTTTCAGACAATGGAATCGGTTTCGACCCGAAATTTTCAGATAAGATCTTCTCTATTTTCCAACGGCTCCACAACGACAGAAATTTTGCAGGCACAGGAATCGGCCTCGCTCTTTGCAAGAAGATTGTAGAGAATCATAAAGGCGCTATTTCAGTTCAAAGCATTCCGGGAGATGGAACTACTTTTTTCGTCTACCTTCCATTCATTAATGTAGAGTCTCCTCAGTTGATGAACAATTCATCTACGAATATGTAACCGTTTTTACCTTTCTCCGGGTGCCATGAAGGAAGCTTCACAGGTTGCGCAACAATCCGGATATACCTTGCCGTTATTGGGTCAAACTCACACACCAACGGCGTCAGTTTACGCGGCCGCATTTCTGTTGGTTGTTTTGGTGTGAAGGTTTTTATTAGCTTCATGTTTCCCTCACTGTCGCCAGCATATACCTCGATTGAACGGGGAGGAAAAATCCATGCACCCAGATCTTCGTAAAGGCTGAAGGTGATATTCTTCATTTTAGCAGGTTCAGCAAAACGAAACACTGCGTCGAATCGGTTATCCTGGAAACCCAGCCATTTACCGCTGCCACCATTCAGATCGCTCATGTCGTTGTCGTTGAGCGAGGCTCCGCCCTTCGCCGCATATCTCGGATGCGGCTTTGTTAGTAACCGGATACTGTCGGGCGATACTGACCTTTTGTAGAAATGATATTCCAGCACTTCACTGCTTATCCAACCGGGCTTAAAGGCTTTTGCTTTGAGAGTTACGTTTGAATCGATCTTAATACCCGGCTTGTAAACAGCAGATTTAACACTATCTGGCTCTTCACCATTGAGTGTATAATGTACTACAGTGCCGCGGATGTAATGTTTTAGTTTGAGATCCAACGAACCATCTACAATACGCTCTTCATTATCGAGGAGCGGGGGCGTAAGTTGCATCGTAAGCGTGTCGCCTTTGAATCCTGTATTCCACGTAATGTTCTTATTGCGCTCTGTAAGATCTTCAAGTTTTCCTCCTGCAGCAGGTGTGCTCCAAAGGTATACGCTTCTCAGTTTTGTAAAATCCTGCAGTGCGCGCAGGTGCGACTGCTCAACAGAAGTACCGGAGAGGGAAAGTTCCTTGAGATGCGGCAGCACCTTTAATTGTTCAAGTGAATTGCCGGTGATCGATGTAAAATTGAGGTTAAGGCGCCGGAGATTTTTGAATTGCGCAAGTGCAGCAAGGTCTTCGTCTTTAACATCCATGCCCGACAAATTGATTTCAACTACATTATCTTTTACGCCATTCAATTCTTTCACGGCATCGATCTTGAATGCAGCACGATTATAAAAAGTTGCCGACAAAGCAGGCGATTCCAATGCTATCGGCACAACAACACGATAGTTATTGTTCAAAGCCGTAACTGCACTTTCAGAGACGGGATCGAAATCATAATTCTCTTCTGTTGCAGAAGGTAGCTTCACTTTACCAAGCACATACAATGTATCTGTAGGAAGCAGCTCCACGAGTTTCTGTTCGAAATCTGCGCCTCTTTTCACCCACTCTTCCAGGATCAATGTTTCTTCATCCGTCAACTGTGGTTTGCCTTTCGGAGGCATGTGTTCTTTCTGTTCGAGCGGCAGATGAATTCTGCGCATCATCACTCCAAGATCTTCTTTCGTAGTATCCCAGGGAATTCCTTCGTCACCACCTTTTAAAAACAATTCACGTGTATCCATGATCAGGTTGCCCTTCGATTTTTTATCGTTATGGCAACTCACGCATTTCTCATCCAAAATTGGTTTTACCAGGTCGGCATACACGTAAGCATCTTCAAATGGAGGTAATTCACGAACGATCTTAGGAGTCAGCGGCTCAAATAAAAAATTTTCTCCATGCGTTATCACTGCTCCTTCGTGTCCCGCAAGAGATATTAAAGCAGTTACGGCAAGACCTACTACCCTGCCGGTAAGGCTGTGATGAAGTATTTTGTTGCGCAATACATATAGCAAATGCAGAATGAAAGGCACAAATACACCTGAATACTTGTGCAGCGATAATGCTTCGGCATCGTAACCTTCGCTGAGTGAAAGCGCAAAACCCATGAGCGCTGTAATGGATGATGTGATGGCTGCAGCAAGCAACAATCCTTTCATTGAAGACAAAAACCAATGCTCACGCGAAAACCGCGAAGGGAAGAATAATAACAATAGTGTGAACAATACCACGAGCACTATGGGAAAGTGCAGGAACAGCGGGTGCATTCGCCCAAATACCTGGAGCCACTGGGGCAACACGATCCTTGGTTCGAAAACAAGAAAAAAGACAAGCAGCGAGTTCAGCGGTATTAACGAGCGTTCGAATACCACTCTGAACCAATTAGACCGAACCATAATGATTTTAAGCAATTAAGTTTTTCACAACGTTGCCGGAAACATCCGTAAGCCGGTATCTGCGACCGAGATGTCTATACACCAGCTGTTCGTGGTTTAGACCCATCAGGTGAAGTACTGTAGCCTGGAAATCGTGTACGTGCACCGGATCTTTTACAATGTTGTATCCGAATTCATCGGTATCGCCATAAACAAAGCCTGGCTTCACGCCACCGCCTGCCATCCAGATCGTGAAACAACGTGGGTGGTGATCGCGGCCATAATTGTCCCTGCTAAGTTCTCCCTGGCAATAATTCGTGCGGCCAAATTCACCGCCCCATATTACGAGAGTTTCATCCAGCAAGCCCCTTTGTTTGAGATCCATTACCAACGCAGCCGAAGCCTGGTCGGTGTCTTTACACTGGCCCCTCAATTCATTGGGCAGGTTACCATGCGAATCCCAACCCTGGTGATATAACTGAACAAAACGGACACCGTTTTCAGAGAGTTTACGCGCAAGCAGGCAGTTTGCTGCATAAGTTCCGGGCACAAGACAATCGGGACCATACATCTTGATGATGGATTCCGGCTCCCGGGTCATGTCGGTAATCTCAGGCACCGCCGTCTGCATGCGGAATGCCATTTCGTACTGCTGAATTTTAGTATTGATTTCGGGATCGCCAAATTCTTTGAACGACATGTCATTCAGCTCGGCAAGTTTGTCGAGCATCCTGCGGCGGTTACTTTTATCCATGCCATTCGGATCGTTCAGGTACAACACCGGATTCTCTCCGCTGCTGAACTGTACACCCTGGTGGATGGAATCAAGAAATCCATTCGTCCAAAGTTTTGAATACACTCCCTGTCCGTTCCCTGCGCCGCGCGACAACAACACACAGAAAGCCGGCAGGTTTTTGTTTTCGCTACCCAGGCCATAACTCAGCCACGCTCCCATGCTCGGGCGGTTGCCCACCTGTGCACCCGTCTGGAAGAACGTAAGTGCAGGGTCGTGGTTGATGGCTTCAGTATACATACTACGAACAAAACAAAGCTCATCAACAATACTGGCTGTGTGTGGCAGCAGTTCGCTTATCCATGCACGTGATTCACCGTATTGCTGAAAGTTGAACACCGTACCTGCGAGGGGAAATTTCTTCTGGTCTGCTGTCATTCCCGTCAAACGCTGACCCATGCGGATTGAAGCCGGCAGGTCTTCGCCCTGCATTTTCTGCAGCGTAAGCTTAAAGTCGAACAGGTCCAGCTGCGAAGGTGCACCATTCTGGAACAGGTAAATTATCCTTTTTGCTTTGGGAGCAAAGTGCGGTAAACCTGCCAGCATCACCTCTTCATCCTTCGAGCTAAACAGGTCGGGTATCAATAAAGAACCGAGTGCAAAACTTCCTACACCAAGACTAAGCTTCGACAAGAATTTGCGGCGGTTGATATTGAGACTATGTTGAAGAATTTCTTTTTCCATAGCTTATGTCTTTGTAATGGCCTCTTCAAGATTATAAATAGTGTTCACTGTTTTCATGAGGGCGGCAAGTTTATTCTTGTCGGCCTTTTTATCAATCGGGTATTCTCCGGTCTTCAACGCGAGTTCGGCGTCCTGCGATTTATTGCCGAAACGCTGTAATTCATCGGTATAATATTCTTTCAGAAGTTCCTTTTCACGCGAAGTAGGTTTGCGGCAAACAATCAACCTGAAAGCCTTTTCTATTTTTGCGTCCTCGTCGCCGGCTTCATTTACCAGGCGTTGAGCGAGCACACGCGATGCTTCCCATACCGTTGGATCGTTCATCATTACCAAAGCCTGTAGCGGAGTGTTGGTCTGGGTTCGCTTCACCTCACATTGGTCGCGGTTACTTGCATCAAAGATAATCATTGAAGGAGGGGGCACCGTCAATTTGATGAAGGTATATATGCCCCGGCGATAAAGACTGTCACCATGATCCTGCTTATAGGTTGCAAGCTCTCCCCTGCCGGAAGTTGAGTTTTCCCAAAGGCCTTTAGGCTGGTAAGGCTTTACGCTCGGTCCGCCAATCTCATTAACCAGTAGTCCGCTGCTGGCAAGAACAACGTCCCGCACCAGCTCAGCAGGTACTCTAAGACGCGGTCCGCGCGATAAATAGATATTTTCCGGATCTATATTCAGTTTTTCACGGCTCACTTTTGACGATTGGCGGTAAGTGGCACTCATCACCATCATCTTCATCAGGCGTTTGATGTCCCAACCATTATCCATGAAATCGGTGGCGAGCCAATCGAGGAGGAATGGATTAGAAGGAAGATCACCCTGCATGCCAAAATCGCCGGTACTTTTTACAAAACCCCGCCCGAACAGTGTTTGCCACATCTGGTTTACAAACACGCGTGAAGTGAGCGGATTCTTTTTATCTATCGTCCACTTTGCCAGCCCCATCCGGTTACGTGGCAGATTTGTAGAATCGAACGGCATCACTGCAGGCAGAGCAGAAGCTTTTACTTCCTGTTCCGTTGGCCTGTCGTACACTCCACGATCGAGAATATAAGTTTTGCGGGGAGTTTCCATTTCACCCATCACCGACACCGTAAGATTTCCAGTGTCTTTCTGGTTGATGTAGCTCATCACCGTCTTTAAATCGGTTTTATCTATTTCAAGCCACGGAGTTTTTGCAGGTTTCGAAACGGATACGTCGCCTTCATAGCCTTCTTCTTTAGATGTGTTGAAGAAAGCGTATAATTTATAATAATCAGCCTGGCTGATCGGATCGAATTTGTGATCGTGGCACTGTGCGCATTCCACCGTCACTCCAATAATTCCCTTACTGTAAGTTTTCACTTTATCAATCACATACTCCACGCGGTATTCTTCCGGAACCACACCACCCTCTTCAGTGTATTTGTGGTTGCGCAGAAATGCAGTAGCCAATACCTGCTCCTTTGTTGCATCGGGCAACAGATCGCCTGCCAGCTGCCAGGTAAGAAACTGATCGTAAGGCATGTTCTTATTAAACGCGTGGATCAGCCAATCGCGCCAGGGCCATTGGGTTCTGATGTTATCGTCCTGGTACCCGTACGAATCAGCATAACGTGCAACATCGAGCCAGTGCAAAGCCATCTTTTCACCATAAGCCTTGCTGTTAAGTAATTCATCAACCACTTTCTCGTATGCCTGTGGAGATTGATCGGCGACAAAACGATCCATCATTTCCAGGGTCGGCGGCAATCCTGTAATGTCGATCGCTACGCGCTTCAGCAAACGTTCCTTATCGGCCTCTTCATTGGGCGAAAGGCCATTCTCTTTCATGTTGGCGAGTACGAAGCGGTCGATATCGTTCACACTCCATTTGTCGTCCTTTGTCTGGGGAACTTCAGGTTTTACACGAGCAAGGAAGGCCCAGTGTTTTTCGTACTCCGCACCCTGC
>JAFAGE010000349.1 GCA_023423015.1 Bacteroidota bacterium | reverse complement strand
TCATTAAAACTGAACCGGGTATAGATTCCCTGTTGATTTTGACCATATGAGGGATTTGCCCAGTAGCTTTTAAAAACATTCCGGGCCGACTCCTTCAGATGAAAACTTTTATCCGCATCGTTGGGCCCATAATCGTGATCGTCCCAGATTGCATATTGGGGCATATTCCTCAGCAGTGGTGCCATCACTTTCATTTGCCTGTCGCGCGATGCCCGGTAATACAAACCCCAGGTGCTGTGATAATCTACTTCGCGTGTGTACCAGTTATCTCCGAGCCATATCATCAGGTCTGCTTTTTCTCTTCCCATGTGGTAGAAGATCGCTGAATCGTTTTGTCCATATGGAGTTCCCGGCCTGTCGTATGGAGGTTCGTTGAAGTAGGCACAGCTTCCGGATAGGATGGTGAAATCGGGTGTAGGAGTCCGAAGCTGCCACAACTGCTGCGTGCTGAGTTCGCCGGAATCTAAAATGCGTTTCTCGTTTCCTGCTCTTACATAATAAACATAACGGGTGCCTGGCTCGAGACCCCCCAACGTAAATACCGTTGTGTTAAACTCCGACCCTTCCAAACGGTTGGTAACTAATTTCGTTGCTGATACACCCTGTTTCTTACGGTAGCTAACGTTAGCCGATGTTACGCCTTCGGCAAATTGCATCCAGAGCAATGCGCTGCGAGTATCGGTATGACCGAGCATGGGCCCGGAAACCAGGACCGCATTTTTCGTTTGCCCGATACCGTTAGTTGAAACAACAAGAAATAGCAACGCCGTTACGGATAGTCTTATCATATATCGACGGATATTTATTAGTTGGAAACGGGATCGAATAATAAAGGGAAGAATTTACCTTCCATTTTATGCCCCTTCTTTACGGGTGGAACACCCTGCAGCAATTCACTATCTGTATTCGACTCGGTACCGTCTGCAAAAACGTTCAGCACAAAAGCACGGCGGGAGCGGTTTGATTTATTTTCGTAAGAACCATGCACAAGAAGCGGATGGTGAAATGAACCGTAGCCAGCCTTTACTTCGATGGGTACAGGCTTGAATGCAGCCTTTTGTTCTTCGGTGAGGTAATCCATAATACCATTCATGTCGCCGGCAAGCTCCGGCTTATCAAGCAATCCCCATTCGTGGCTTTTTGGAATATAATACATGCATCCATTATCGGTGGTGGCATCGTCGAGCGCCACCCAGCATGTGAGGTGTTGTATGGGACCGGTTCTTGTCCAGTACGAGTAATCCTGGTGCCAGGCTACTACCCCACCGTGGTGAGCGGGTTTGCAAAACAGCTGGTCGTGCCAGAAGCGAACGGCACGGTTTCCGAGCAGCTGGCTGGCAGCCATCACGAATGCAGGATTCCAGAGAACATCATGAAAACCATCGGTGATCCGCCAGGCGCCCAGAGCATGAAACAAAACTGAATTTTTGTCGGCCGACTCGTTCGAATGGAATTCGTAGAATAATCCGTTCAGCGGATGCCCGGGATCGGTGATGTTGGCGAGCTGCGTATTCAGCAATTCCACCTGCTCCGGTTCGAGTAGTTTAATGTTGTTGAGGTATCCAAATTCATGGAAAAAGTCTACCTGCTCGCGCGAAAGGCGATACTTATCCCAGCCGGCTTTATTTTCTGGCCAGCTAAACATCTTTGAAACAGGAAAATGGAAATCGGACAGATCCGGACCGTTGGCAATCATATCGGCAGTTTTATGCTAACAAATGTAAAAGTTATACATTTTAAAACTGCCAGAGTGGGATTAATTAATCTTCATTGATAAATGCACGCAGCATCCACACATTTTTCTCCTTGAATTGCATGAAGCGGTTCACCATGTCGTTGGTTCCATCGTCGCCTGCTTCTTCAGTCGACTTCAGAATTTCGCGTTCCATCTCAATGAGATGCATCATGTCGCCAACAAGGGACCGCACCATGTCTGTTTCTTTCATGCCGATGGTGTTTACTTCTTTAATGGTCGACTGTTTAATGTATTCGGCAAATGTGCTTACCGGGGGTTTGCCCAGGCTCAGGATGCGCTCGGCGAGTTCGTCGATAAACGTGAGCATCTGGGTATATAGTTCCTCGAACTTTGCATGCAGGGAGAAAAAGCTTTTCCCTTTAACGTTCCAGTGACAGCCTCTCAGTTTCTGATAATGAATGTGGTAGTTTGCCAGTAACTGGTTGAGTTCATCAACCACCGACCTTATCTTTTTTTCTTCGAGACCGATTTGATTAGCGTCCATAATTGAAAGTTGTTTGCCGATTTGCATGCAAACCTGAAGCCAGACCGCTACAATCATTCTTTCTGTAGTACATTAGCAATCACAAAGTTTCATTTAAATAACCATTGTATTATACGCTCTAACGAAAAAACATATGTCGAAAAAAACATTACTCCGGAAAACGCTGACGGGCTCGGTGTTTGCCCTTGCCGCTACAGCTTTGTTTACCGAACGTTCGTTTGCCCAGGCACCCGACCTGAAGGCGATTGAAGGCCGTTGGGATATGAATATTCTTGTTGATGGTAAGCCACAGCCCTCCTGGCTCGAAGTAGTTCATTCAGGAACAAAAAGGCTGGTGGGTTCTTATGTGGGTATTTCGGGTAGTGCACGCCCGGTATCGAAGGTTACTTTCGCAGACAACAAAATCAGCTTTTCACTTCCGCCGCAGTGGGAAGAAGAGGATAACGACCTGAAGTTCGAAGGCACATTACAGGGCGACAGCCTTGCAGGAAATATGACTGCTGCCGATGGTAAAAGTTACCAATGGTCGGCTACACGTGCTCCATTGCTGAGAAGAGAAAAGGCGCCGATATGGGGAAGCCCTATAAAATTGCTCGGCACCAACAGTATGGACGCATGGCAGGCGCTGGGGGAAAATCAATGGACCGTTAAGAATGGGGTGTTAAGCAGTCCGAAATCAGGAGCCAACCTGGTGACCAAAGAAAAGTTCAACGACTTCAAATTACACATCGAATTCCGTTGCCCGAAAGGAAGTAACAGTGGAGTTTATCTCCGCGGCCGCTACGAAGTGCAGATAGAAGACAGCAAAGGCAAGGAACCCGAGAAACACCTGATGGGCGGTGTTTATGGATTTCTCACGCCGAACGAAATGGCTGCCAAGGATGCAGGTGAATGGCAGACTTACGACATCACATTGGTGGGCCGCATTGTAAATGTTGTTGCAAACGGTAAACACATCATTTGCAACCAGGAGATCCCGGGTATTACCGGTGGTGCGCTCGACAGCAGGGAAGGCGAACCCGGCCCCATATTACTCCAGGGCGATCATGGCCCGATTGAGTATAGGAATATTGTGATTACGCCGGCGAAATAACGGAAGTGAGCGGCGGGTGGTGAGAACTTTATTCTTACTTTTCACCTTTCACCGCTCACCTTTCACCGCTCACCTTTCACTTCTCACCTTTCACTTCTCACCTTTCACCTTTCTTCACAGCGCCGCCAAACTTTGTTCCCTTCCAAGATCCTGGGATGTGTAAAACAGCACGAGATTATCCTGTTCTTTTTCTGCGGCGAGAATTTCTTTCACAGGAATACGCATTGCTGCGTTGTTTTCTCCATCGTTGAATTTCCACGTCTTTAAAATTTTGCCAGTGTGATCTCTCAGGCCGATTGAACGGTCGCGCACGCCGGTTTTAGGTGCATGACATTCGCGATAGCGGATTATCAATACATCGTTTTCACTTGCCTTCGACAGGTTGAGCGATTCCAGCGATAACGGCTGATCGAGTGCGTTGCGCAGAAGCAACTTATCATTCAGATAAATGGAATAGGAATCAACACCCCATACTGCCGAAATAAAAGCTATTGACATCAGCGATAAACACGCAAGAAGAAAAAATCTTCTGATGGTTTTTTTTGCAGGTTGCATAAAATAATTATTTGTTCAGCCAAAGGAACGATGTGCAGGAAGGCCGGAAAAAAGTGTTACATCAATGAGCATAGATACTTTATGAAAGGCAGGGGGGCAGAGGGCAGAGGGCACAGGCATAGGGCATAAGGCATAGGGCATAGGGTAAATCGGAATTTTACGATTGGGTATTTACTATTCCAGCGTTGTTCCTTGCTTTCTG
>JAFAGE010000226.1 GCA_023423015.1 Bacteroidota bacterium | reverse complement strand
GCTGTACACAGGTGCAGAAGTGAAGATTGATGCACCCGGAATGAAAAAAGGTAAAAAGAAGGCATTAAGAAAGGAATTAGTGGCCCTCACACGACCGAAACCGAACGCCAGCATACTTGGCCTTCGTCCGAAGTTGTGGTTGTGGAACATCGGCGGAGAACCGAAAAGAAAATTTTCGATTCGCAGGCTCCTTAAGAATATGGGCGAGCCCCCTGTGTTATTCAGCGATGTAAATATCGAACGGAACAGCCGTGTGCTCGCAAACAACCTGGAAAATACCAGTTACTTCCGCGCTTCTGTAACCGGTGAACCAGAAATCAGGAATAAACGCGCAAAAGTAATTTATACCACAACACCCGGACCTGAATACATCATCAACGAAGTCAGCTTCCAGGAAGACAGTACAAGACTGCAACGGGAAATCAGAAGAATCAGCCGCCGCTCGTTGTTGAAAAAAGGTGATCCGTTTAACCTTGAAGTAGTGAAGGCAGAACGTACGCGCATAGACGACCGTTTAAAAAACAGGGGATTTTATTATTTCAGCCCCGATTATCTCATTGTCGATGTCGATTCAACCATCGGCAACAACCGGATGAACGTTTATGTAAACACCAAGAAGGAAACACCAAAAGAAGCGAGGGATGTTTACAGAATTAAGGACGTTGTGATATATCCTACGTTCGACATCAACGGATCTGCAGCCGACACAAGCAGGAAATATGGAGAACTTTTCAAAGGCTATTATGTTGTAGACTCATCCAAATATTACAAACCGAAACTGTTTGAGCAGGCAATGCAGTTTAAGAGGGGCGACATTTACAACCGGCGGGAACATAATGCTACACTGCAACGTTTAATCAACCTCGGCATCTTCAAGTTTGTAAGAAACCGCTTTGAAAGAATTGGAGATACAACACTGAATGCGTACTACTATCTGACTCCATTAAACAAGAAAGCGCTTCGTATTGAAGTGGGTGGAAACACCAAATCAAACAACCTGGTGGGTACGCAGCTAACGATTGGATTCACAAACCGCAACACTTTTCGTGGTGGCGAAATAATGAACATCAACGTAACGGGCGGTGCGGAAGTTCAAACTAGCGGATCTTTCAAAGGATATAATACTTATCGCGCAGGCGCCGAGTTCAACCTCGCAATACCCCGGTTTGTAATTCCTTTTATAAATGTAAATCCGCCGGGAGGTTTTGTGCCCAGGACTAATATCCAACTTGGGTACGATATCCTCAACAGGCGCCAGTTGTATACGCTTAATTCTTTCCGCGGTGCTTACGGATACATCTGGAAGGAAAGTAACCAGAAGGAACACACGTTCTACCCGATAAGCGTGCAGTATGTGCAACCTATTGCCATTACAGATGAATATCGTGAACGGTTGAGAATTGATCCTAACCTGCAGAAGGTAGTGGACACGCAGTTTATCCTGGGCGCGAACTATAATTATCTGCTGAATGAAATGACGCGCGCTCGTGTTCCAAGAAATGGATTCTACTTCAACGGACTCGTGGACGTGTCTGGAAACATTGCGGGTCTTGTCAAACGCAACGTCATAAAAAGCGGTGATACTGCACGTTTGTTTGGTAAAGCTTTTTCGCAATTCCTGAAACTTGAAACAGACTTCCGCTACTACAGGCAGTTGGGGAACGAAGCAGTGTGGGCCTCGAGGGTAGATGTTGGAGTCGGTTTTCCTTACGGCAACTCACGCGAGCTTCCCTATATTAAACAATTCTTTTCGGGAGGCAACAACAGTATCAGGGCATTCCGAAGCCGCTCGCTTGGTCCGGGAACATTCGATGCTTATGGGAATAACCAGGGTAGCTTTATACCTGATCAATCGGGAGATCTAAAGCTGGAGCTTAACACAGAACTCAGGTTTAAGATATTTAAACCCGTTTATGGAGCTGCATTCGTCGATGCAGGTAATATATGGTTGTACAACGAGAACATCTACAAGCCCGGGGCGAAGTTCTCCAGCGATTTTATTAAGGAACTTGGTATAGGTACCGGCCTTGGTGTGAGGGTAGATATTTCGATTCTCGTGCTAAGGCTCGATCTCGCGTTCCCAATACGCAAACCATGGCTTCCGGAAGAAGACCGTTGGGTAATTGACGAAATATCGTTTGGCAATCCTGAATGGAGGCGTGATAACCTCATCTTTAACCTTGCTATCGGATATCCATTCTAGCTGGTGAATTCGTTCTACAGTGCCCAATGAGGGCGCGATGGTGTATGCTGGGTATATAACGGGGCATGGAATTTTTAACGAATGAAGGGTCAACCAATTCCATAATAACAAAAAACATCGTTATGGCAGACAACATGCAAAACCAGGGTGGTCGTGATCAGAAGAATCAACAATCAGGCAACCAGGGTTCTGAAAGGTCAGACATGGAACGTTCGGAAAGCCAAAGATCAAACATGGGAAACCAGCAATCCGGACAACAACAAGGAGACCAGTGGGGTCAATCTGGACAGCAAGGTGGTCAGTCCGGTCAGCAAGGTGGAAGAGGCTCTCAGGGTAGAGACAAATCCAGCTCATCTGATATGGACCAGGACATCTCCAGCGACCAGGATCTGGATATGGATAGGGATCAGGACAAAGGAAGATCTTCTCGTTCTTCCGACAGATCTTCGGACTCAAATATGGGTAACCGGGGAATGTGATTGCACCATTAATGTTGTTAAAAAATCTTCAGGGCCTTACGGCTTTGAAGATTTTTTTTGCGCCGTGACTAATGGCTGCACGGGAGAAAACAAAAGTGGGAAGTTTGCTGATCAGGCGCAATTCTTCCGCAATAGAAGTTTCATTGTCGAGAAACTTAAACACCTGCTGCATCGGGTTGGTATTAAATAGCCGCGAAAATATTGAGGCACCATCCATTCTCCGCGAAGCAAGTATATTCAGCAGCACGCTGTCGTAAAAACGATGTCGTGCAGAATGCATGTCAACAGCCGGATGTTGTTGTTGTATCAGCCTTTTAATGATTACTGCACAGTGTTTCTGGATAAACCGGAATGTGTACCCGGTAGAAGCTTTTGTTAGCCCACCTGCTGTACCGATATTAATGATGTTGCGGTCGGATATCGGAAACCGGTAATTAGTCATCGGAATTACTCCGTTCTCAACCGATTCGATTTTGTAATCGGCAGTGTTTAAATGCAACACGTTCTCAAAATATTCAACCAATGCCTGGTCGTATTTTTCATCAGGTATCAACTCTTCGCTGAATATCGTGTATTCAACGAGTGCCTCTCTCCTGCTGAATGGCATCACGTAATAGAAGCTGGTTCCGTGATGTTGATCTGTTCTGAAGTCCATGAGAGTAGGAACACGTTCATCAAAAACATCATTCGCAGAAGAGACAAACCAGCCACGGAAATGTTGTTTCAGTACATACACTCCGGCAGCAGGCTGCGGTTGCCTGTATGGAATGCTGTTGAACACATATCTTGCCACGTATTCGTTGCCGTCCACAATTATACTGGCGAAGTCGGGGCCCGATTTTACTTTTGTTATTTCGCCGTATAGTACATCAACATTTTTGCTTTTTCCGATCAGATCGAAGCAATAGTGGTAGAAGTCTGCACTTCTGATCATCTTATAACTATAGGGAAAAATGGACTGGCGGATTGTATTTCCTGAATCGGTGAAGAGCTCTAATTCATTCCAGGTGTTCGACACAATGCTTTCAAAAAGACCAGGAGAACTATCCCAGAAACACCAGGTTCGATCGTTGTCTGTTTTTGGCTGTTTGTCGACGATTAAAATTTTCGCATTGCTGAATCTGCCGCTTTGTATAAGGTGAACAACCAGGCTGAGACCTGAAGCTCCTGCGCCGGCGATAATGTAATCATACTGTTTCATCCGGCTGCACTACAACAGATTCGCGGGCCTGTCGTAATCGAAGTTTATCGTTTTTTACTTTTTCTCTATACTTTTTTGCAACCCACAGCATGCCGAACGATTCACCATGTTCTTTGTTGATGTGGCGGTGATGCATCTTATGCGCCCATCGGATAGAACGCACATATGTGTTGTTGCTTCGCGTAAACCATTTAAATCGCTGGTGAATGATCACATCGTGCACCAGGAAATAAGCGAAGCCATAAGCCATAATCCCAAAACCAATTGCCTGAAGCCAATACATCTTTTCGAGTGTACCAAACAAAATGCAAAGAAAGCTGGGTATTGCGAAAATCACGAAAAATGCATCGTTCTTTTCAAAAAACCCTTCTGATCCCTGGTGGTGATCCCGATGCAGGTTCCATAGAAAACCGTGCATAACATATTTATGGGTAAGCCAGGTTATTCCCTCCATCACCAGGAACACACCCATAACAATCGCCGCGTATAATAACCAATGCATAATACTTTAATTTGAATTTCTTTTTTCCATCCATTTTTTCAACCGTGGAAAAGCAATCAGAAACCACGATGTAAATTGGTCAGGGTCTGACTCTGCCAGTGCAGAAATATCGTTCAGATTCCTGTAAGCATAGTCTTTAACTTCATCAGGATTCGGTTGCACCGAGCCGTTATATGTTCCGATAAACACATGGTCGAATTCGTGCTCGGTAAGACCATTAGAAAACTCGGAACGGTAGGTAAAACTGAATGCCGGCTCAAGGTCAACAGAAAAGCCAAGTTCTTCCCGGAGACGTTTTTGGGCAGACGATAAAATTTCTTCACCGGGTGCGGGATGACTGCAACATGCATTTGTCCACAAGCCTGCGCTATGGTATTTCGAATCCGCACGTTGTTGCAGTAACATCTCCCCTTTGGAATTGAAAATAAAAACGCTGAATGCGCGATGCAAAAGTGCCTTACGGTGAGCCTCCATCTTTTCCATGCTACCAATAGCCTGGTCCGATTCATTCACCAATATCACTTCCTGCATCGTCATGTCAGATCATTTTTAATTGATTCTTTACACCTGCACGGGCAATGATCATCACCTTCTGATAGTTCGGAACTCGGATTCTCTGACGCATGATGTTTGCCGGCCTTGTGCGTTTTATTCTGTTAAACAAAGAAAGATAATATTTGTACGCCACGTACACGCCAAACCTTGCTTTATAAGGCAGCATTACTATTCCCTCGTACGCTTTAATAAAATCTTCAGAAATATCCTGTTCAATGCTCTTTTTTACTTCCTCATCAAAGCGGTCCATATTCAGGCCTGGAAAATACGTGCGCGACAAAGTTGTGAAATCGGCATTGAGGTCGCGCAGAAAGTTTACCTTCTGAAAAGCTGCACCCAGCGATCTTGCATAAGGTTCGAGGCTGGCATATACATCTTTATTTCCTTCGCAGAACACCTGCAGACACATCAACCCTACTACTTCGGCGCTACCATAAATATATTCCTGATAACCCCGGCAGTCGTAAACCGTTTTGTGCAGGTCCATCTCCATGCTGTGAAAGAAAGCCTCAATCAGCTTATGATCGATATGGTAGTGGTTCACCGTTTGCTGGAAGCTATTCAATATGGGATTAAGACTGATCCCTTCGTGCAATGCTTCGAACGTTTGTTGTTTGAAACGTTGCAACAATGCTTCCTTGTCGTAATCGTGAAAAGTATCTACGATCTCGTCGGCAAACCGGACGAAGCCGTAGATATTATGAATCGGCTGACGAAGATCACTGTGCAGTAGCCGGATGGCTGATGCAAAGGAAGTACTATAAGCTTCGGTGGTGACTCTGCTGCACCTCGAACTTACACTATGAAATAAGTTGATGCCCATACTTATTGCTTAAATATCTGTTTGCGACAGTTGCTGCAATTTCTCCGCTTATCAGGCTTGGTGGTACTCCCGGACCAGGTACGGTTAGTTGGCCTGCATAGAATAAGTTACGAATTTTACTGCTCCTGCATCGCGGTTTCAACAAAGCTGTTTGCCGTAGGGTATTGGCAAGTCCATATGCATTTCCACGAAATGAATGGTATTCATTAACGAAGTCGGAATATGCAAAAGATTTTTTGTAAACCACATGTTCTCCTACCTTCTCCCCGGTGTGCTGTTCCAATCTACTGATCATCACTTTAAAGTATCGTTCCCGCACTTCATCCGTATCTCCTTCCAGGCCGGCTGCCACTGGCATCAGGAAGAACAGGTTCTCACATCCCGGCGGCGCCACATTGTTGTCTGTTTTTGAAGTAACACATAAGTAGAACAAAGGTTCATCGGGCCAGGTTCTGGAAGAGTAGATTTCGGAAGCATGCCGGTCGAAGGGTACGTCAAAAAATAAATTGTGATGTTGCACATTTTTCAGCTGCTTATTCAATCCCACATAAAAAATCACACAGGAAGGGGAAAGTTCTCTCGAGTTCCAGTATCTGACGGTATATGACCGGTATTCGGGCTTCAAAAGATGCTGCTCTACAAAATGATAATCAGCGGCAGCAACTACAGTGTGTGTGTTATATAATCCTGCAGTAGTTTCTACCGCTGCAATGGTGTTGTCTGCGTATTTAAAACCAGTTGCTTCTACCCCAAACTGAAATTTCACTCCCTGTTCTAACGCCAGCCTGTACATTCCGTTTACAACACTATACATGCCGCCATCCGGGTACCATGTTCCGCCAACAATGTCTGCATAATTCATCAGGCTATATAGTGCGGGCGTATTCTCCGGCAATGCGCCGAGAAACAATACAGGAAATTCAAGTATCTGCCTGATGCGCGCATTTCTGAAAAATGCTGCGATGTGTTTCTTAATTGATGTGAACACATCAAGTTTTATCAGGCCTCCCAGTGTTTCGGCATTTGCAAATTCAAATACGGAAAGCCCGGGCTTATACACCAGGTTCTGCATACCGGTGCGGTATTTGGCTGCAGCTTCTGTCAAAAACCTGTTCAGCTTTGCAGCAGCACCAGGTTCCCAACTCTCAAACAAATCGGACAATTGCCACAACTGCGCCGGTATATCAGAGTAGTCATTTTCCCAGAACACCCGGTATGAAGGATCCAATCGCGTCAGCGAATAATAATCGGAAACCCTTTTGCCGAAAGAAGAAAAATACTTTTCAAATACATCGGGCATCCAATACCAGCTTGGCCCCATGTCGAAGGTGAAGCCTTCTGCCCGTAGCTGCCTTGCGCGTCCGCCGGGTGTTTTGTGTTTCTCCAGAACAGTCACTTCATATCCGGATTTCGCCAGAAACGATGCGGCCGATAAGCCGGCAAAGCCAGCGCCGATTATGGTGACCTTTCTCTTCAATATTATCTGGTTTGGATTTCCGATTTAAGCATCTTCCTCGCAAAGTGAATCCGGCTTTTAATTGTCCCCAGGGGTTCACGCATAATGTCTGCAATTTCATGATACCTGAAACCTTCAAAATAGAGCATAAATGGCGTTCTGAAAATATCCGGGAGCTGCTGGACAAAAGTCATGATCTGCCGTACATGTAACACACTTTCAGGACCAGGCTGCTCAGAATGCATCTCCGGCATCGTTTCCGGCGCACGGTATGTTATCAGGTTTTTCTTTACCGAACGCCGATAGTTGTTGATGAAAATGTTTCGCATGATAGTGTATAACCATGCACGCACGTTCGTTCCCTGGTTGTACTTTTCTTCGTTCACTAGTGCCCGGTAGATTGTTTCCTGGAAAAGATCTTTTGCTTGTTCCGGATCGCGTGTGAGTGAAACGGCAACTGGTTGTAAAAAATCCGAATTACGCACCAGCATAGTTCCAAATTCCGACAGATCTGCTCTCATAATGCTCCCTTGTTTAATTTTTACCTTCTGAAGTTAAACAAAAGCAATATGCAAAAAAATTAAAGTTCGGCACATTCCTGTTTAGGTGGTGTGTCGAAAAAACCCGCTTTCGTTAAACAGAAGGCTATTTTAGCAGGGTCATCTCGCTCATGACGGCGTCGATGGAATACTTAAAATGGATGTTTGCGGGAAGTTTTTTGGAGTAATCGCGGGTAACGCGTCCCGAAACCAGCACTTTCTGGTTGGGAAGTTTTCGTGTGAGTTGTTGGAGATAATTTTCGAGACTGAACCGGTGTGGTAGAGCGGTAAGGTGGGTAAACAACACTGCCGGTTGTTTAAGTTTAACCACGTATTCTACTTCGGCAAGTGGTAAATCGGCACCCAGGTATAGCACTTTGATTCCCTGGCAACGGAGCAGGTAATAAACATATAATACGCCTAGTTCGTGGTATTCGCCCTCTGGAAGAAAAATCATTACCATTTCGGAAGATTGAACAGGGATGTTACACGAGTTGATGCCTGCAATTAGTTTTTGCCTGATGATATTGCTGACCAGGTGCTCCTGCGACACACGCACGTGATCGGTGAGCCACAAAATTCCAATCCTTTCGAGAAACGGAAAGATCAGCCTTCGTATAGTGGCATCGATACCATGACTTGCAATGTGTTTATCGATGATGTCTTCAAATGAACGCATTTCGAGGTCAATCATGCCATGCAGGAGTTCGTTGAGCATCAGTTCGAGGTTAGCCTCGCCTGAATTGAGCGACACAATCCGCTCCCTGATGGTATTGGGGTCCATCTTGCTGATATCGGAAATGCGGTAGCCGTAACGGTTAAGCAGTGCTACGTTAAGCAGCTTTTTCAGCTCTTCCGAATCATAATACCTTATGTTGGTGTTTGAACGCCTGGGTTTCAGGAACGAATACCTGAGTTCCCAGATCCTGATGGTATGAGCCTTTATGCCCGACAGATTTTCCAGGTCTTTTATGGTAAAGTCGTTCATCGCATACAATTACAATTAAAGTACGTGTTTAGTTGATTGCAGAAAAAAATTACAGTGTGGGATTGAGTAGAGTGCCGTCGTCCTGGAGCTGGCGCACGGTGTCGGTTAGCTGCGGACTATTCCGGAGCGCGTGTAAATGCCGCTCGTGGTGAAGGTCAGTTCCGAGCAGGTCGATATACTTGTTTTTGAGTAGATGGTTCGCCAGTTCCATGGCAGGTTTACCATAGTAGCCGGTAAACGACAGCAGGTTTACCTGGAACAGGTAACCTCCGCTTCGGAGTTCATCGTACAACTCTTTATTTCGAAGCAGGTAAGAATATCTTTCAGGATGTGCAAGTACAGGTTGATAACCCGCCATCTGTAATGTAAATAATTTGTCTTTGAGGTCGAGTGGCACACTAACGAATGAAAATTCCACCAGAACCCAGTTGTCTTTGAGGGTCAGTAGTGGCTGCTTTAATTCAAGCAATTCGTCAATATGATAGTCGAGAAAGTATTCGGCAGCAAACCGGATATCATTCTTCATATTGTTTGCGTGCATCTCGCTGGTGAGATGATTATATGCCGAAGTAATGGTTTCGCGGGTATTTTTAAAAATGTCCCACAACACATGAGGAGTGCATATGAACTTCTGGTATCCCAGGTCGGTAAGACCGTGAATCAGTTCCATGGAAGTTTCTGAATCGGGCGAACCATCATCAATACCGGGCAACAGGTGCGAATGCATGTCCGTCACAATGCCGCTAAGGTCGGGGCGTTCTTTCGTTTTTCTGCGGAATAGTGATAACATTCGTGATACATTTGATTAATCAGTACGCCATCTGGAATAGTTCATACACCGTTTTGATTCCTTCCTCAAGGGTGATGGAAGGTTTCCAGCCAAGTGCATTGAGCCTGGATGTATCCATCAACTTCCTGGGAGTGCCGTCAGGTTTGCTGTGGTCGAAAACGATGTCGCCATCGAAGCCGGTGATGCGGGCTATCAGCGTAGCGAGTTCGTTTATCGTGATGTCAGTTCCCCATCCGATGTTCACAAAAGGCTTGTCGCTATAATTCTTCATCAGGAACACACAGGCATCAGCAAGGTCGTCGGCGTGTAAAAACTCGCGGCGAACTTTCCCCGTACCCCAAACGGTTACCTGCTTACTATTATTCACTTTTGCCTCATGAAATTTTCTCAACAATGCCGGCAACACGTGTGAATTCTCCGGATGATAGTTGTCGTTCGGGCCATACAGGTTTGTTGGCATTGCCGAAATAAAATCGCATCCATACTGGTCGCGGTAAGCTTCGCACATTTTCAGGCCAGCTATCTTCGATATTGCATACGGCTCGTTGGTATATTCCAGCGGCCCGGTTAACAGATATTCTTCCTTCAGCGGCTGCGGAGCCATTTTCGGATATATACATGAAGACCCCAGGAACATAAGTTTGGTTGCATTGTTCACATACGCTTCATGAATTACATTGGCGGCCATGATGGTATTGTCGTAAATGAACTCTGCACGGTATACATTGTTCGAGTGAATGCCTCCCACTTTTGCGGCAGCCATAAACACATACTCAGGTTTTTCGTTTTTGAAAAAATCTGACACCTGTTGCTGGTTGCGTAAGTCCAGCTCCTGCGAAGTGCGGAGAACAAGATTATTGTATCCCTCCTCCTGTAACCTCCTCACCAATGCCGAACCTACCATTCCACGATGACCGGCTACATATATTCTTGCGGACTTCTTCATCCTTTATTCAAACTGGTTTTTAATATAAAATCCTGAATCTTTCAACAATTTCTCTTTTTTAAAATGCTCCAGGTCGTTCTGCACCATTTCACGGATAAGTGCATTAAGATCGTAAGCAGGCTTCCAGCCAAGTTGTTCGTGTGCCTTTGTAGGATCACCTATCAATAAGTCAACCTCTGTAGGCCTGTGATATCTTGGATCGATGGCAACCACCTCTGCGCCTTCTTTCAGGCCGAGTGATGCATTATGAATCCGGCTGATAAACCCGACTTCTTTTTCTTTGCTACCCTTAAACTCAACTTCAACTCCCGCCTCCCGGAATGCCATGCGTACAAATTCACGAACAGTAGTGTTGATCCCGGTCGCAATTACATAGTCTTCTGGCCTGGATTGCTGCAGCATCAGCCACATTGCTTCCACATAATCCTTTGCATGGCCCCAGTCTCTTTTCGCGTCGAGGTTGCCAAGGTATATTTTTTCCTGCAGGCGGTATACAATTCTTGCGATGCCCCGCGTGATTTTCCTTGTCACGAACGTCTCGCCACGTACCGGGGATTCATGATTAAACAGGATGCCGTTTACTGCATACATGTCGTATGCTTCCCGGTAGTTTACCGTCATCCAGTATGCAAAAACCTTGGAAACGGCATAAGGTGAACGCGGATAAAAAGGCGTCGTTTCCGTCTGCGGAATCTGCTGCACTTTGCCATACATCTCGGAGCTTGATGCCTGGTAGATGCGTGTTTTCTTCTCCATGCCCAGCAGTCTAACGGCTTCAAGTATACGAAGCGCGCCAAGTCCGTCTGTATTGGCCGTGTATTCGGGGGCTTCAAAGCTTACTTTCACGTGGCTTTGTGCGCCAAGATTGTAGATTTCGTCGGGTTGTACTTCCTGTATTACTCTTATCAGGTTAGCTGAATCGGTGAGGTCGCCGTAGTGGAGGCGAAACCGTACATTAATTTCGTGCGGATCCTGGTAAAGATGATCGATGCGTTCGGTGTTGAACAGTGAGCTGCGCCGCTTTATCCCATGCACCTCATATCCTTTGCCGAGGAGCAGTTCCGCCAGGTAAGATCCGTCCTGGCCGGTTATACCAGTAATTAGTGCAACTTTCATCTTTGTATAAATTGAAAAACCTTTCTCAGGGGTTTAAATGGTATAGTGAAAAAATAAGGCCGCATGTCGTTCAACCTCCATGCCTCACGGTCTTCCCTGTTTGCCCTTATCCTGTGGCGAAATGTAGCATTGCTGATGCCGCCTGTACGCATCTTCACCATCACTTCAGGGATGTAATGTACATGATGATCGTACTTAAGCAAAACACGTAGCATGAACTCATAGTCTGCTGCCGACTTCAGGGAAAGATTAAAGTTACCGATAGCATCGTAAACTCTTTTACGCACGAAAAAGGAAGGATGAGGGGGCATCCAACCGTAATAAAACTTCTTTTTAGAGAACGAGCCTGCTCTCCACGTACGTGTGACCTTCCGTAGATTGTCTGCCCGCACGTACTGGATATCGGCATATACCACATCTACCCGGGAATCACGGAAGGCGTGCATCACCTTCGACAACACCATTTGGTGCGCATAAACATCATCGGAGTTAAGAATACCTACAACTTCTCCGGTTGTTGCTGCTATGCCCTTGTTCATAGCATCGTACAGGCCTTTGTCTTTTTCAGATATGATGCGGGCGATGTGTGAATACTTCTTTGCAATCAAAAGCGTGTCATCAGCCGATACACCATCCACAATGATATGTTCTATATCCGGGTAATCCTGCCCCTGTACCGAATTAAGCGTGTCGGCCAGGGTACGGGCAGAGTTATATGTAGCGGTGATGATGGAAATTTTCATCTGCTTCCGGTGAAAAGTTCGGGGTAACGATTGTTTTCGCTTTGCTGCCTTACATACGATTCGGCAAACTTATGAGCACCAGCAGGGTATGCGGCATATTCTTCGTTATCCATACTGTACAAACGTTCGAGTACCTCAGTAAATTTTGCAGGTTGTTGCAGCGATATTGCCCAGCCGGCATTATACTCTTCCAGGTTCTTCCACGGCGTCTGGTCGCTGATTAGTACGGGACAACCGGCTGCCATGGCATCAAATATGGCATGCCCGAAGTTTTCACCCAATGTAGGAAGTAAAAAGAGGTGATATTGTTTCAGGAGGGAATGCACTTCCTGGTATTCCACTCCTCCGCAAAAATG
>JAFAGE010000224.1 GCA_023423015.1 Bacteroidota bacterium | reverse complement strand
CCGTTCTCCGTTCTGTAGCCGCCCTCCACCCACCGCCCTCATTTGCATTGAGGGTGGACAGATATTTGCAGATAGTAACAACAACATCTTGTATGGCGAACATTAGTGTAAACCGTGGCTGGTCATTTAAACAGCAGATTCTCACGCTGTACTATGCTTTCAAAGATGAAAGAACTCCATGGTATGCGCGGGTTACTTCGCTTTCATCGCTTATTTATTTATTGAGTCCGGCCGACCTGGTGCCCGATGTTATTCCCCTGGCAGGTTATATCGATGATCTTTTCGTGGTGCCATTCCTGGTAAATATCGCCACCCGCCTGCTACCCGGTGATGTAAAGCTGATTGCCGAGGCAAAAGCCCGAAAAAATTCCCGCAAAGCAATCTGGGTGATGGTTTTGATTGGTGTAATAATAATTGGATTACTGGTATTGCTCTTCTATGCAGCCACACAATTATTCACATAATAAAAAGGATGGGCAACATCAGCATGTTGCCCATCCTTTTTATTCATTCACTTTTCACCTGTCACCTGTCTTTCACCATCTTCGTCGTTCCCACAATTTTTCCATTCACTTTCACTGTCACGAAGTACAGGCCATTTTTCAGGTTTGCAGCGCTTGTATTTATGTGCAACATGTTATTGCCTTGACCGATGTTGCTGAATCCTGCGCGGTACACTGTTTTGCCGGTCACATCATAAATTTCAGTAGTCACGCGGTTGCTGGCAGATGTGTTCTGCAAACGAATGCTGATAAAATCTGCAAACGGATTTGGATATACCGACAATGTTCTGCTTTGATCAAACATCATTAGTTCCGGCTGCTCTTCTTCCAGAACCGATGCATTCACGTTGCCGCCGTTGACGTCTGTATAATCTTCAATCACAATCCCTGCATGGAATGCATAGGCGGCAGCCTGCGTACTCGAGAAATTGAGTAACACGGAGCCATCTTCGTCCGGCACAACATCGCCGATATAAACCATTTTACTGTTGTTCTGCCATGAATTGAGGTATACTGTACGGCCGTTTACCGAGTAGGTTCCTGTGTAGTTGTCTTTGTACCATCCGTTTGGCGACGAACTTCCCACAAACCCAAAGCGGTAACGTCTCGTCTGGTTCAATCCGGTGACGCGTAGCTGGGCAATCTGTGTTTTGTCGACCCAATAGTTGGATCGAAGCACATTATCCGGCACCACACCTGAATTGTTCCCGGTATTCATGCCTGCCGTAAACTCACCATTGAATGGCTGTTCTATCCTGATCGTTAATCCGGATACTTGTCCCGACTGATTGATCAGCGCATTGAAGCTTTCAAATTGGTCGGGTGGTGTGATGAGATTATTCCATGGGAATGCTGCATCAGGAACTGTTACGTTGAAGTTGATTGCCACGCGGTTTGCCGGCGTAATCGTTCTGTCGCGATTGCTGTAATCCGAATATGCTCCACCTGCTTTTGCCCTTACACGGTACCAGTAGATTTTATTTGGTGTTAGTCCTGAATTTCGGAAGTTGGTCGAGTTACGAGGTAACGAAATTACCTGTTCGATGTTGCTGAACAATGAGTCGGTTGCGCGTTCCAATTCATAACCATTAATTGCGTCTTCGTTATTGGTCCGGTCGCTCCAACTGATATCGATAGTGGTCCTGTCTACTGCCTCTACGAACAGATTGATCGGGTTGAGCAGCGTCACGGCTGGCGAGTATTCTTCAATAACCATGGCACTCAAATAATTCATGTAGGCAAGTCGTCTAACACTAACCAATATCTCGCCGCTTGCACCTGGTGTAAGTCCATTGATGTTGGCCGTTTGTTGCGTATTGTATGTTGTACGCAATGTGTCGCGTTCCGTGCCCACTGCAAATTCTGATTGCGCATTGATGCCTTCATTCTGGCTACCTATAAATACAAGGTTGTAACGCATAGATGGGTTCAGTCCGGTAATGCGGATCTGTCTTGGTGTCGCCGAAACACTGTCTGCTATTCCGCTCCTCAATACGGAATCTGGCATCGCTCCTGAGTTGTTGCCGGTAATATGACCGAGCTGAGTGAGGTATGCCCAGCCGTTTACCATTGTTATTCCAAACGGCGTGATGCTGTTTGTTTCATCCCGAAGATTACTCCGGGTGTTACCGGCAGCTCTTATTCCACCCCAGTTGTTCCATGGAACCGGAGCAATTTCCTGTACAGCACCGAAATTGATGAAAACAGATCGCGTATACTTATCTGCAACAGACACACGGAAGGCCGATGTTGTTTCAGCACCCTTGCTGTCGCGCACACTCAACACCAGGTCGTGCCACCCGATGTCATCCACTGTGGGCGATGCGGTTATCCTGTAGGTATTTCCCGAAACATGGGTTATTGAAATAAACGCAGGTTTGTTGACAATATTAACAGCAAGGTTGTCGCCCGGATCTGTAATGACCACATTTTGTGAAATACTATTATCCGTTTTCACAAACATGTCGCTGACGGTACTGATGGTTGGTGCATCGTTTCCGGCAATTACATCCAGCGTTTCACTTCTTTCGCCATTGCCGTTTTCGTTTACACCAACAACATAGTAATAGTATTGAGCGAACGGGTCAACCTCCGTGTCTTTATAGGTGTTGCTGTTTGCGGGTAGTGTAGCGACTTTTGTGAAATTGATATTATCAGTCGATTTCCACAGTTCAATTGCCGTTTCATTTTTAGCATTATCCATCCAGCTAAGTGCGACAAAGGATGTAGATATATTATCGGCGAGCAGGTCGCTGGGGGCCAAAGGTGTTCCCGGGGCAGCATCAGTAGTTACCGACATCACATCAGTAAATGGTGATTCATTTTCTCCGCCGATGGCTCTTACTTTATAGAAGTATGTGGTTGCAGAATTCAGTCCGGTATTGGTATAGCTGGTTTGTCCTGCAGCTACAGTAGCCACATTCACGAAATTCCCTCCTGAGCTTGATGAACGTGCTATTTCAAAACCAGACTCATTGTCGGAAAGATCTGTCCATGTAAGGTTCACCTTATTAAATCCGTCTGCATTTGCCTGTAAACCTGCTGGTGCGATGAGTGGTGCAGCATTCGCGACGCTTTCGTACGAGAAGTAGCTGTCAGCAATCCTTCTGCGGTTGAAGTTGCCGGAATTATTTGACCAATATAGTTCCATCGTTTCAGAGCCTGTTCTGTCGAAATATGCCACAGCAATACGATGATATCCGCGCGACAATGTAATTTCTGCAGTTTTTGATGTTGCATTGTGTATGCCGTCATTATCAATCAGCGGCACCGCATCATATGAATATTCCTGGTCGATATATAATCTGCTGCCTTCATCCGACACGGTTTCGAAAGTGTAGGTTGATGTTTCGGGAACAAACAGGTATCCTTCCCAGAGGATCGCATAATTATCTGCCTGGGTTCTGATTTTCGTTCCAACGTTTACAGAATCTACTATGCCCTGCTTTATTGCAGTCATAGTGCTGAAGTTGGGAAGTGCGTTGAATGTTCCGTGAACATATTTGAATCGCAATCCCTGGCGGTGTGTATGAGCAATCAATTGCGCGCTGGCTGCTGATTTATTACCTGCCGCATCAACAGCACGCACCGTGAATTTATATGTGGTTAAACTATCCAGGTTGCGTACTGTATACGATGTGCCTGTTGTGGTGTACGTTCTCACATCGTTCACATATATTTCATACCGGCGAACACCAACATTATCAGAAGAGGAACTCCAGCGCAGCGACACCGAATATTGGTTACTTCCCCTGTATTCAAGTCGCTGCGGTGTGCCTGGTGCAATCACATCCTTTACAGTTTTCGATCCCGCCTCATTGCTCGGATCGGCCGCACCCGTTTCGGCTACGGCCCTCACCAGGTAATAGTAGGCTGTATTTGGTGAAAGATTATTGTCCTGGTAGCTGTTAACATCTGGCGCCGTTATTTGTAGCAATGTATAAGGCCCACCCGATGTAGTGGCCCGATAAATTTCGAAACCGGTTTCATTTAATGCAGGGGTAGGATTGCTTTCCCAGGTTAGCTGGTTTGATCGTTCGGATAGCGGTACTG
>JAFAGE010000172.1 GCA_023423015.1 Bacteroidota bacterium | reverse complement strand
GTGATATAGGGATGCGAGATCTGCTGGTGAATCTGCGTCTGCGTGACGAACGCCTGCACGAGCTGGTTCTCATCCTCACCCTGTTCACGGCGGTAGAAGTGGAGCAGGTTATCTATTCCCAAACCATGGGTAGACGCCACGAAGGAGTCGACCGGTATATCGGCCTGGAGTGATCCGCAGGTACCGATACGTATAATGTTTAATGCGGTGTGTTCATTCCTGATAGTTCGCGAATTAAAGTCAATGTTCACCAGCGCGTCGAGTTCATTTAACACGATGTCGATGTTATCGGTACCGATGCCCGAAGAAACCACCGAGAGCCGTTTTCCTCCCAAATAGCCCGTATGCGTGATGAATTCGCGGTGCTGGCGTTTGAACTCGATTTTGTCGAAGTATTTGCTAACCATAGCAACGCGATCCGGGTCACCTACGGTAAAAATGGTGTGCGCTATTTCTTCGGGGCGAACATCCAGGTGATATACGGCTCCACGCTCGTTGATGATGAGTTCCGATTCAGCAATTTTCAGCATCAGTTAAAGATTAATGGCGCACGTTTGAATTTTCAGAAAAAATGAACCTGTAAATGCACGTTGCCTTTGTGTGTGGGTAAAAATACCCTACTTTTGCAGACCTTTGAAAAAGGTGTTGGCGGTATTGCTGCGATATTGCTAATTTAGTTCAAAAGGTCCTGTGGCCGAGTGGTTAGGCAGAGCTCTGCAAAAGCTCGTACAGCGGTGCGAACCCGCTCGGGACCTCCAGATTTTTCCCCTAGGCGCGATCTTCTTTTTAACCTTGTGATGCCCGGCGCAGGAACAATTGCTTCATCAACAGGGTTGCGAATTACCTCATCATCATTGTACCTCCACATCAATCTCAAATACATTCCAGGATTTTCCGGAACAGGATTGTGGACAACGCATCTTTAATAATACGTTTGCTGTTAATATAACATTATGAAACCAGCATTGCTTGCTTTATGCCTTATGCTCTCTGCAACAATTTTTGCCCAATCTTTTCAAGGCGCAAAGATTGTTGCAGAAAATAAACTCCCGGGTACCACCGACTGGATGATCAATGTGAAATTCGACACATGCCAGTTGCCCGACCATCGTTTTTGCCGTCGCCCACAGATTGAAGGGTATTGTTCGCAGGCAACAGTTGCCGCAGGCGACACCATCGACTTTTTTGTTAGCACAAATCCCGCAAGCGAATTCACGCTCGACATCTATCGCATGGGATATTACCAGGGCAAAGGAGGTAACCTGAAAAAAGCAGTTGGTAAACTGAAAGGTATTCAGCAGGCAGAGCCGCAGCCAGATCCAAAAACAAACTTCTTTGAAAGTAAATGGAAAAAGAGTTACTCAATGGTAATCCCCAATACATGGTTGAGTGGAGTGTACGTATGTAAACTCACTACGCTGCCGGATAAATTTCAATCGTACATGATATTTGTTGTACGCGACGACAGGAAAGCCGATTTCCTGTTTCAATGCGCCGACCTCACGTGGCAATCGTATAACCGCTGGCCGCAATGGCACAGTATGTACGACGAAGGCCACCAACCCTGGGTGAATACCAACGGCGCCGTGGTAAGTTTCGACCGTCCCTATGGCATTTACATAAACGAACTACCATCCGGATTCAACCAATTCTCGAATGGAAGTGGTGAATTCCTGATGTGGGAGTTTCCTCTTTCCTATTGGATGGAGAAGGAAGGTTACGATGTTTCTTACATCAGTAACGTAGACGTACACACGAAGAAAGCTAAACTTGAACGTGGCAAGGCATTTTTATCTGTCGGCCACGATGAATACTGGATAACCGACATGTACGATTATGTAGCCAATGCAAGAGATTCCGGATTGAACCTGGTATTTCTCAGCGGCAACACGATGGATGGCATTCAATACCTCTCTCCATCAACAGACGGGCGGCCTGTACGCACTACGGGAAGAAAACCCGAACGTGAGTATAAAAATGAGCAGGATCTTATGGTCACTACTTCGTGGGGTGTTGGGTATGGTGCATTTGTTTGCCAGGCTCCCGATCATTGGGTATATAAAAATACGGGGATGAAAAAGGGAGACAGCATCCCTGACCTTATTGGCTGGGAATACAACGGCCGTCCGATTTCCGACAAACACGAAATTGAAGTAATTGCAGAAAGCACACCCGATCCACTCGGCTTTGGGCAGAGCGATGAGAATCATGTTGCCGCCGTTTATTACGGACCGAAAGGGAATTTTGTATTCAATGCAGGCACCTGCTGGTGGCCCATGTTTCTTGCAAAAACGCCTGCGTATATACATCCCCGTAAGCTGCGTCAGGAACTTGATTTTTCAAAGCCTGAACCACGGGTGGTGCAGATGACGAAAAATTTATTCGGGAGAGTATTAGCGAGATGAGTCAGGTTCGAGGTTTTCGTAAGCTGCCCTGATAAAGTTGAAGATACCATAGGCTATGAGACCCACGGCAATGGCTACAAGCACCACGATGCCGAATTCTCCCTGGGCCCAATGTAGTGCCTTATCGGTATCGCCCGCTTTCTCGGAACTGCCGGTTATTGCTGCACGTAATAACAGGTAAGCAATCAGCAACCACACTATTCCCCGGGCAGGATAGCCAATCATTCCTGCAGACAACAGGATACTTGCCTTTCTGCTGTGCAGGTTCATCCTATCAACGTGTTTGCGGTATTTTTTCGACAGTCCATACCATACCTGGTAAATGCCTACGCCTGCAAGTGCAAGTGCGGCAATACCAAGCAACCATTCACCAAAAGGTTTCGACATCAATTCTGCGGCAAGTTCTTGTTGCGAATCGCCATTCTTTTCTTTTCCTGCAACCACCATCTGGATGGCCGAGTATGCGAAAAGGCCGTACACCAGGGCGCTAAAAAAATACCGGACTACTTTCTTCCAGTTTTCGCTGAAATTTTCTCCAAGCTGAATGGCCTGTATCACACGCCATAAAACGTAGCAGCAAAGCCCCACAATCAGCAAGGGCAGTAACCACTTACCGGCGAACGAGTGGTAAAGCGATTGCAGTACCCCTGTTTTATCTGCAGAAGTGTTCCCGGGTTGAATGTTTATTGCCTGCAGGATCACGATGGTTCCCAGTACCAGGTAGACAACGCCCTTCGTGATAAGGCCCGATTGAGCCATCAGCACAAATGGCTTTTTGCTGTGTGTTGATAAAACTGCCGTGTTCATGGCTAAGTACATGCAAAAACTATTCTTGCGGAAAGGACCCTATTATGCCGCCTGCCATCTGCCAGCTCCTACGCCCTGAAATGAAAAATGTCGTGACCAATGATCACGACAGTACAAAAATCGGTTGTGTGTTTTTTTCTTTTAATCAGTAAGCGCTGCTTTGTGCAGTGGTCATCTGAACTCCTGTTGTACGGTTACGCATAATGTGCAACCTTCTTTCGAGGAGCAGGATGTTTCTGCGCATTCTTTTGATTTTGCGTTGTGAAACAACAAAATAAAGAGCAGCATAAAGGACAAATGATACGACTGTCCAGAATATCATACGGTGCGGATTTAGTGAATCTATTAACGCGTATTTGGTCCTCCTTCGTGTGCCCGTGACCGTATTTTTTCGGTTTTTTTCGTGTTTTTACTCCTTGATTCTGGTTCCCAGCAGGTTATATCGGCAGCAGGCAGATGGC
>JAFAGE010000162.1 GCA_023423015.1 Bacteroidota bacterium | reverse complement strand
GGCGTGTTTGGCCGACAAGTTGATCATTATTGTTGAAAGGTTTTCCATGGTCAGAGCTTTGCGGTTAATGATTTTGCCTGCTCGTGCACTTCTTTTATGACGAAAGAATAATCGAGTGAAACATTGTTTGCACCCGTGCTGAATTCTGAAACAATAGCAGGTAATAGCGTAGTAATTCCGGGAATCTTGTCTACTTCATCCGGTTCAACGGCGCGCAATTTTGCGCGTTCAAAGGTGTCGAGAACAGTAGACACCAGTGCATCCCAGGTCCAATGTTGCCGGTCTTCTGGTGCAACTGCGAGTAGTATTGCCTGTGGGGGACAACTGTTTGGTTGATTGTAATGAAAACTGATACCGGTGGTTTCTTCGTTTTTTGGGATGAACTCTGTAAAATCATCTACTACTAATCCGCAAAGCGTTCCATTTGCATCGAAGCCGTGAGGATTATACTGCACAATGGAAACCGTATCATCGTACACTTTGTATCCGGCCGGGTATTCAACCGCCAGCCAGTGATCCTTTTTACGATAGGGAATTTGTATTGGCAGGTATTTGATGGCATCATCGTTTACGGCGTCGTTGATGATGCGGATGAGTTCGAATGTTCTGAGTTTCTTTCTCACAAGCGATGCCCCATGCAGCCATTCTTCAACGGGAAGATGGATGTCGATCGAAGCTGAATATTCAAGAAGTTCAGCGCGATTCTGAAAGCATTTGCCGATGTCTGCTGCATTCGGCAGGTTAAACCTGGGTAGGATCACGTAGTCGCCACCCAGCATTGAGCGAATGAGCTCAGTAAGGATTTCCAGTTTCTGCGAAGCCGTGGTTTTCGGGTCGTTAACCTGTAGCATTTTTTTATTAAACGCCCCGCTGAATACTTCTATACGTTTGATTACAGATTCACCTTGCGCAACCAACGCTTCGAGCAACAGGTCGCTGATAGATGTTGAAGACTGCGGGAACGCGTCACCAATTCCTGAATCGGCTAATGAGATCAATTCTGTTCGTAACGCATTCATCGACACCAATGTCTTCTGCGCTTTTACATCATTGACCGCCGCAGTGAGTGAAGGTATAAGACCTGAGATGTGATTGAACACAGCATTTACCCGGGTAAGCAGGTCTGCAATATTAATATTGTCGGGATCTGCGACCGGCGTGGTAACTTTCTTTGATTGCGATTGATAATCGCGCGCGGTAGCCACACGCGAAGAGGTGATCAACTGCCGGATGTGAAAGCACAACGGCAACACTTCTCCGAAAGAGCGGGTGCCTGGTGCTGGTGAGCCAATACTTTTTTCGCTGAAGGTTATTTTGGTGATGGCAGCATCGTCGAGTGATTTTTTAGTGATGAACACATGCCTGATGCGCATTTCGAGTTCAGAGAATCCACTCTCGTGTTCCTTGTTGATCATAAATATGATATCGAGCGGTTGAACGCGCAGCTCTGCCATACTCAACACATCCTGAACAATACCCGACCCGTCGTTAATGGCATTTCCCTCATTGTCGACCATAGTAACCTTGCAAAAGATTTTTTGCGGATCTCCCATGAGATTTCCAACCCATGCATTCATTGCAGGCTCAGTATCTGCGCGTGGCGTCATTCCGATTGTATTCCATGGCGTGGCCATGGCAGAAGCACTAAAATGAACAATTAAACGATTGGTAAAAGAAAGGTCGGAGCCACGCGGCGTGTTGATCACTTCAATTTCGGGAAGAATGTGACTGTCGGATATCGCCTGCACTACAGCCGCTGCGCGATCGAAGTTTCCGAGAGCAAGCTGGAATGCACTTTCTGAAACCAGCACATCGTGAAATGCATCGAGGGTGTTTTCAATATTTTCTTTAACAATGCGTATGCTGCTTATTTGCGTTGCATCGAGAGTTGGCAATCCCGGCAAACCTTCAGGAAAATTAGCTGCGGTTTTAATTACCGACATACCATTCACCACATGAAAATCATCAATCACTTCTTCGGGGCCGGTTACATTTCCCTGTTGCGGGATCTTTGTTTTTTTAACAGGATATTTTTCCCTGAAGAACGGTATCAGGTGGTTTAATATAACTGGTGAACCAGGGCGTGTGGTAAAATCGTGTAAGCCTCTTTCAAACTGGTAACCGAGCAGCACTTCAAGCGTCTGACCATTTCGTACGCCCTCTATCAGGTACATGGCACGGCGTACGCGTTCCGATGACAGGTTTACAGATAGCAGTTCCTTTTCTGCAGGCGATGAGTATGAAAGATAACCATTACGCAAAATAGCAGCAGCCGTTGCATGATTTAACGATGGTGCATGAACATACCCACCATTCCCGGGATCCCGGTAAAGGTTGCCAGTTCTCTCGCGGAGCTTTTCAGGAAGAACATCTTCACTTATACGTTCGCGTTTGCTGGTCGGGCGAACATTTTCGAGATAACCATAAGCACCGATGTAGATTCCCTTTTTTCTTGTTCTTTCGTTGCCTGGAATATTTCTTTTTGTGGTGAGCCTTCTTTCGAACAACGAATGTTCCCAGCTGTCCAGCCGATAGCTGAGCGTGTCGATGTGTTCTGCAAGCACACGCTCCAATGCGGCGGTCGACATGTCTTTCAACACCTCAAGACCCGCGAGCTGCTCATGCAGGTTGCTGACAATACCCGAAAATTCCGGACGTTTAAACCTATCTGAATGGATGTAAGTGAACAACGGAGTAGCCGCTGGTTCATCTTCCACCAGCAGGTTTACCGGGGTTTTGAAAATTTCCCATGGAGAAACCGAAGGCGCGCTACTCATATTCATCATTTTTCGCGGCTTGATAAGTTCAGTAGCAGCAATGTCGTGCATCCCCAGGTAGCGGCTGATGCTTTTACCAGTTTCCATGAGCAAAGCGAAATGCAGCATCAGGAAGAGAAGTGAATTTGGCTCGTCGACTCCACCAAAGTCAAGCGCTTCGAGTTTGGTATGGTCGGAAGCGTTGCTGATGAGCCATTGTATATAATTCTGTGTGCCAGCTGCATTAAAAGGTTTGATCTGATCTTTTTCCGAAAGTGGCAATCCGTCAATGAGATTCAGATTATCGAGGCGCGTGTGATAACGCTGGTAAAACAGCTGCAGCAACAGTGGCAAAGGCTTCAGTTTACCATCTGCTTCCTTTTCTTTATAACCCAGGTCTTTCAATATTGCGCGCACTACCGACGATTGAAACATTACATCCATCACATCGCGGAAGTATTTGTCGTTCATCAGAAGACCTTTGTTCTCTACATCGTCGCGGCTGAATGCAACCCGCTGAAAGTATTCTATTGACGTGGGATGAAGCCCAAGAATTTTCACGAGTGAACCGCCTGCATCATTTCCTTTACCGATTGCAGCGAGACCGGGTTTCAGTTGTTGCCATTGTGCCCTGAAATAACGAATGATGTCCAGCATCGGTGTAAGGATATCGTTGCCACCCAGGACACCAGTGATGCCTGGCCGTTGAATATTATACTTCCACATTGGCAGCGAGCTGGTAACCATTATGCCATAAGGTTGCTTTCCTACGCGAATTGCAGGTAAAGCACCTCTCCCGGTTACATAGTTCACAAAGTGATCCCTGATCTGCTGACTGGCCGCATCGGAAAAAACACCATTCAACATACGGTCGAGAAAATAATCGAGTGTACCTGCACTGATGGCAGCATTCATCGCAATTGCTTGAGCGTGGTCTTTCAGGTCAGCATTAGCGATATATTGCAATGGTGAATACTCAATGCCGAGATATTCAGCCAATCGCTGCGCATCGCTGGTCTTAAACCTGTTATCCGATGGTTCAAAGAGCGGTTTACCTGTTTCTACAAAATAACTTAACTCATGCATCGGATCTTTTGAATTAAATGCAGAGTCTTCTTCCTCGGTGTTATTAGTAGGTGAACCCTGGCGCACTATGGCAAAACCTTTTCTTGAATAGTGATGGTTGTCGACCAGATCTTCTACCAGCTGTTTTCCATCGGCTTCATCGGCAGACGACTTCAAACCCAGCGCCATTAATTTTGCGAAACCATTCATTGTGTTGCCACTGAGGTCGATCTTCATGCCCAGGCCTTCGTCGATAGCTTTCTGGAAATCCTTAACCCAGGCAAAGTCTTCACCAAACTCTACACGATGAGTAGTATCATCGCGTGTAATGGAAGGTTTGTTGCCGTTGTCTACCGGTGCTGGCCCTGTAATCAAAAGGTCTTTCACCTGGTTGCCGGGATGTGTGAGAATAACCCTGTCGTTTTCATCGAATCCGAGTAGCACAAACCGGTCTGGCATAATTCGCGAATGCGGAGCTTCGGTCCAACCATTTGGTTTCAGCACATCGAAAACGGGGTGAGAAAGACCATCGGGCGAAGATAACGACGATCGTATGTCCCAGTTTGACGGTCTCGTTTGTTTTGCCACCCAGGCCGCGCGATTGGCACTGATTTCATCAGCTATTTTTCTCCAGGCTTCTTTCTTTTTTATTTCATCATTACCGGCATTGAATAAATCTGTCCAGTATATTTTACCAAGTTTCTCTTCGTACGTACTTAAGGTTTTTTCGTGGGTTACTATTGCAATCTCATCGGGATAGATGCGTACCCAAAGCTGGTTCAGCGGCGGTTCTATTTTGAATTTCGTTTCTATTCTCACGGGGAGCAACATCACGGGAATATCATCGTTCCATTCTTCTATCAGCGATTGCGGAGTACGGTCGCGGAATAAGTCTGCAACAAGGCTGTTGAGCTGATCCTGTGTTCTGCGATATACCTGTTCTTTTACATTGGTGTCGTCATTTGTATTCGTGTTAGGAATGTTTGTTGTGTCGGAATTGATAGAAAACTGTGGATCATCATCATTTCTTCTGCGCTGCTCTTTTTCGCTCAATATGCGTTTCATGCGGCTGGCATACAGATCGTCTTTTGCGTCATCGCGCATTTTGCGCGCATTGCGGATCTGCTCAATATGTTCCTGGTAGGTAGGCATGATGTACAGTTATAATTTTTCGAGCATTTCTTTTGCGTGAACAGCAATCATTACCGGTTTCTGATAAAGGATGTAAGCCATGTTAGCCGCATGTGCTCCCCACTGGGCGAGTGAATCACCACCTGAGGGATTAAAGTTGGGTTTCGTTACGGTGCTCACGAACTGGAGTCCTTCGCTGAAATGCGTCCACGAAAGATCATCCCACGTAAGCGGTGTGGTGCTGTCGCCATCGTCTTCAAAATAGAGATCCATACCAAACTTTGGTTCACCCGGAACTTCCTGGATGATGAAATACCAGCCCCAGTCGTCGGAGTCTGTTTGCGGGTCTTCATCTCCCCTCGCCTGCTCAACCGTGAGGTCGAATCCAAAAAACCGCAGGTCGGGATCAATTTCGGCTTTAAAAAGCGGGAACTTGATTTCCGTTTTCATTTCAGCCTCTGTTTCCACTTCATAAATGACAGGTTCGCCATCCAATCTTGTTTTTCCATCTTTATTTTTGAGATGAGCCTTCTGTGCATAGATGATGGTGTTTGGATAGCGTTTCAATAATTCACCGCGCACCACCAACACCACTTGTTTACCCGGTGGTTGAATCTTTTTGTGTGTACCCAGTTCAGAAGCAGAAGGCCATTGGTCGATCGGTACAATGTCTTTCATGTCTTCGACCAGCGCCTCAGCCGTTTTCTTATCGTAGTTGGTTATGATTCCTTTTACGTCCCAGAATTGCCTGAAATAACTGCCCCGCTGATCGGTTGGATATTCTCTCCACAACAGCTCTCTGCCAAATTCATGGTTCAATCCAACCATATACGATTCAATAAACGGGGGATTCGTTATCATCAGCGAAATACTGTTTGGTGGTATCAGATCGAGATTCGGAATCAGCAATTCAGGTGAAATGTCTCTAAGCTTCTCGTACATCGGATCTTCAAAATCCGGGTAAGCCATTGCCGGTACAAGGTTCTCGGGTTTTGCCAGCCACAACGGATTGAATGCGAATATTACTGATGAAGCAAGCTGTTTGGGAAATACTACTGCGGGATTTATTGCATTGAGCAATTTACTGTGTGCATTCGCGAGATCGTATTTCACGATCGGCTTCGTTGTAGCCCTGATGGATAAACGTTGTGCCAGTTGAATGGAAGCTTTGCGGAAATTTTCAGCTTCGAGGCTGGTGGCTCCTCCTGCTACCGGCGTGTGATAACTATAAGTTGCAAATTCCACCGCATCGGGTGAAGAGGATGTTTTATTCAATGCGCTCACAACAGTGGTGTTGCCGGCCGTATTTGTTAGTTGTTCATCAGTGAGTACCAGTGCAAAATCTTTCGGTGGTTTCACCTGTTGTAACGGCTCTGTAAGTTTTGAAGGATCACTTAAACCTTCCACAAAATCGAGTGGCATCTTCTTCTGCCGGGCATACAGGTAAAGTGCAGTGGCCGCAATTGCCAGCACAAGTACAGT
This sequence comes from Bacteroidota bacterium, assembly GCA_023423015.1. Classification (GTDB taxonomy): domain Bacteria; phylum Bacteroidota; class Bacteroidia; order Chitinophagales; family Chitinophagaceae; genus Flavitalea. The sequence goes on along the minus strand of JAFAGE010000162.1, from coordinate 11,812 downwards.
AAGCCATGCACCAGTGAAAAGCAAAATGATAAATAATAAAACCAGGAACAGGACAAATAAGAGCAATGCATTCTTCAGCAACCATCGTAATACCTGGTTGATGTTTTTCGATGGATGATCTTTACCGAGATCGTCTACTGTGTTCAGTGATGGTGGCACTTGTTTCGGAGGAGCAGCAGTTACTTTACCTTCTGCAAAGTCTGCAACTAATTGTGCGTGATTAAAGCGGCTTTCCATAGCTGTTAAGCGGCGGAAAGTTGCTCCACGTGGACGAATGATCTTGCGTAAAGCAGTGCTTACCGCTGCGGGAGGCAGGGTGCTGTCCTTCATCTGGTGGTACAACGTGGTGGGTGAACCTTTTACCTTCTTCATCAGCGGCGACAACACAGCAAGTGTTTTACCAGCAGGCAGCTTAGCTACAAACCTGCTCACATTGATGTGCGCAAACTGCATGGCAACATTGGTGAACAGGATCTTTTTGTTTGCTTCCAGAATTTTCTTCACCTGTGCCCATGCACGGGCCACATAGTTCTCCTGGTTCTTCTGCACCACGTTGGTACCAAAACCTCCGGGAACACGGTTGCGTGGATCCTTGTTAAGGTTGTTGAGCCATCCTCCTTTCGTGAAATCAACTTCATGCGTGCGCGCGTGATTTTCTCCATAAATAGGTGGACAAACGACGGGGTCTTCCGTTGACGTGTTCGATGCTGCCTGGATGGTTACCGGCAGGTTCAGAATCGTTTGCAGTTCACCAAAGAATGGTTTTGAAAGGTCCAGGGTTTCGGGGCGTGATTTTGTGGTGGGAGCCTTTAATGCACCTTCGAGGCCGATTACTGTTTTTACTCCATCGGGCCCGGTGATTGGACCAATTTCAGTTCCATTTGTCATTCCAAAGCCGGGTTTGGATCCGTCCATTTCACGAATGCCGACACGTTTGTCCATTGGCAATGGTTCCAGCAGCTTCACCAACGATTCAAAATCCTGGTCTTCGCCTGTGCGGAAATACCATTCGTAATACACCGGGAATTCGATATTGTCGGAACTGGCAGTCCATGATGGTTTTTGTGCGTCCACATCTTTCGGTTCCTGACCTAAACCTGCAAGCCGCCCGGTTTCAAATGCAGGAACAACAAATGCGCGGTAGCCGGTGTTTGGTTCAAGATTACGAGGACACATCAACCTGCTGATGATTTTATCCGCATTCGGATCTTCAGGATTGTGGAGCGATTGCAGGAATTGTTCAAATTCAGAGGCGTTGTTGTATCCTTCATTTATGTGTACATGCGCCCATGCCCACGATTCTGAAACTGGTGGAAGGTTGTTGGCAGATTTTACTACCACTACAGGTAACGGAAAACGGTTATCGTGTTTTACAAATTCGCGTTTGTCTTCCAGGTCGTGATCTTTCAGCACAAGCAGAATGATCCATGGTCTCAATTTATCGCCATTAGCTTTGGCAGGAGTATATCGCCAGGGAAAATCCTCATCGTAGAATTCGATAAATGGAAGATAGTTCGGTTCATAGTTGGTTACCCAGTTGCGCGGTGATGTGCGAACTACGACATGAGGATTTATTCCAATCACATCTCCGGGACCGAGTAATGCAAAGTTTTTGTGTACACCGCTCGAATTAATGTTGATATCTACAGGCACGGTTGCACGTTCCTTCACAGCCGAGGTGCCCGTACTCAGGTTATCCACCTCGTTGATGTTGTTGCCGATTCCTTTTCTTAGCCACGACTGAAACGTGTACCTGGCGACGGTGATGGCCATAAAATCAGTTTAGTTCAAATTGTGATACGACCTGTACCGATCCTTTCAACGATGGATTATTCTTCAGCAATTGTTCCTGCAGCATATAGGCTTCTGATTGTGTGGAAGCCACCATGCCGGGACCGTATAATTCCATGTCGCTTGAATTCACCACCATGTATTTTGGTTTTTGAACCTCAATTTTCGATGGTGCGATCGTTGCCTTTTTCTTACTTACCGAGAAATTGTTTTTGTGAATGCTATTTCCTCCGAGCAGGATGCCCGCCACATCGCTAAACAACCGGAACAAACCGAATCTGAACGAAAGCCTGCGTTTCTTGTGTACATAGCTGAGTTCATAAACCACCTCCTTTGCTACGCCAGGTCCATACTTATCGGAATTGGCGACGCTGAAACGAAGTCCGCTTTTTTTACGTTCAAAAGATTCCCGCGATAGTTTTTCACTGTCACTCATCTCAAGGAAATTGGCAATCGCGAATTCTTCGGTTTCGTCTTCGGTGGGTATCGATGCGGCGGTGGTGAGCTGGAACAATGAATCGTCTTTCGGTTTTTTATTTCCGAATTTGTTGATCTGGAAACCGAGAGGCACAATCTTCTGGCTCACCGATAATATTCCAAAAGGATGAATAATTATCTGCTCAGGAGGAAGTTCAATTTTGCGGATGGTTGCAGCCTGGTTGGTGTTGGCTGGAAGGTCAGCTTTCCAGTTCCTGTCGTCATTCAATGCATCATACACCAACCTGAGCACGTCTTCGAGTTCCTGTGGTTGCGATGGAGGATCGTCGCCCCAGGTAATATCGAAGCCCACACTGATTTCAAAGAACAACATGTTGATGTGGCCATCGCCCACAGCACGCCAGGGTGTGGGCCCCGACAGCTGCAGGCGCACGCCAATACCCATAATCTCGCTTGAGCCCGACCGTAATGCCAGGCCTGCAGAAATATCTGCCACAAAGTGGAAAGGATTGAATTGCACCAGCAGGTCGTAGCCTAAAAATCCATACACATTGAAGCCGGCAGCCTCCGCATACAATTCAACCCGGGCACCGGATTGAACAGTGTTTGACGTAACAGCGAAATACGACATAGCAGCAATGCGTGGATTGTCGCCACCCATCAGCGATATGCCGATACGCTTCATGCCTGTGAGATCAGGAGGAATTTCTTTAAACGCAGGATGAAATCCACCTACGGTGAGTACAAACAACGGAGGATCACCAAATCCGATGCGTAAAGCCATGTCGCCCGTAAGCGTATAAATGAGCAATCGTGAATCAAAGAGACTGGCATCGAACCAGATCATCTTTTTGTCGAAGTCAACACCACCTGCAAAATTCACCTGCAACTTAAGCAAGGCAGCTTCTTCTGTGGGCAGGATACATCGAAGCACACCGAGGATGATGAATTGCGGGCGGGGTATATCCAGTATGATACCAAGCTCCAACGTAATAAGCGGTGGAGTTCCCCATCCCAGCTTTGCCATAGGTGCGATCACAAAATGACCTTCGAGTATGGGGAAGATGGTTTTGAGATCGCTGATGATGTGTTTGATATTGGCCACAATATCCTGCGGGAACATCACGCTGTTGATAGCACCGGTTCTCACTCCCACTTTTACTGCATCCGTATTCACCGTCCTGTTCAACGCCATCAGGCCTCCAACTCCATTCAGCGTAAATCCAAAACTCAGCTGGATAGGCGTGAATTCAGCAGTTACAAGAATCAGTAATGCGAAGCCGTTGCTGCCATCAGGCATTTTCGTGTTGATGATGGCTATGGCTTTGAGCGATATAAATCCTTGAAAGGTTAATTCGAGGGCACCGAAATATTCTCCTTTTTCCGGATCGAGTGATAAAAATCCTCCACCTGTGATCACACCCGAATCCATGGAAAGTCCAACACCTTTAGGTGGCATGAAATGGAACGAAATATCGGCCATGCCCAGCTTACCTTGTCCGTTTTCGGGGAAACTGATGTCTGCGCGTGTTCCTATTCTGTCAACAACCGCCGTGAGCGGACCTAGTTTGGTTGTGATCTGTGCAGCGAGACCGATGCGGACGGGTGCTTCCGCTGCTGTTCCGATGGAGAAATACAATCCATTAACCTGCACAATTATCAGGTCGAGGTGAACAGGAATAAAAACTTCAACGCCCGCATTTCCCTGGAAGCGCAACCCTCCTTTGGGATCCCAGCTTCCAAGCAACTCAAACCCTGCATCAAGTTTCAAACCCGACAGGAGTTTCTGTATAAAACCATCACCTTCCGTGAAATCAATTTTTAATTTTCCCTCTTTAATGGCAAACTGAATGGCGGGATCCACATTTCCTCCACTGCTTCCCAATGCTGCATTAATACCAATACTTCCGCCGATACTTTTTGCAAACAATCCACTACCACCTGCCACACCAAGAATGGTGATAGGGTCAGTAGCTGTTTTCTCAGCTTTTACCCCCATCAGCAGGTTAATGTTCACGCTACCTGAAGGCGGACTAACGGCAATGGATAATGGAGGACGAATAGTTGCATCCATGCCTGCCGCAAATGCAGCTTTTATGGCAAGTGTTGCTTTCCATAAATCTGATAACGGAACTTCCTGGTTAAAATCTGTATTTCCCGGTAGAGATAACTGGAGCTTAAGCCCGGGAGGAGAACTGCTGGTGTCTACACTGAGACTGAAAAAATAAGCTTCAAGCACCGGTGGCTGCCCGGTTTCGAAATAGAGTGCAGCCGGAATGCCCATACTTTCGAGTAGCGCACGAATTTTTTCCAACAGAAATGCACCATCGAAATCTGGAGCGCCCCATTTAAATACAGTGGTTAAATATTTCTCCGGGGATGTAAGCAGTTCAGGTATTTTGTCAACATGAAACCTGCGAATGACGGGAATCTTTGACGCAGAAGAAACTTCGAGTTGAACCGGGCTTTTATTTTCTTTATCGATGATGCCCAGTAGTGTGAGGCTATTTGCCAATGTCGGCATGCGTGTATCCAGGTTCCCTACAGCTACGTATTCGAGTGCACGAATTGCAAAGTTGCCGGCAAATTCCTGCACTTTAGTTTTATCTGCAGCGGGCAGGCTGTTTGCAGCCTGGTGTAAAGCTGTTCCTGCCTGCTTGAGTGCTGCGATGAGTTCTGATATTTTCCCAATGAGAGAACCGGCAGCTGTAACAATCGCCGCCGTGTTTTCGGATGCAATTGCCGAAGCGAGATTTGCAACAAGGGGCGGAAATTGCGCAGCAACAGCTGCAGAGGAAGTCAGCTGGTTTACTACATTCCCATCACCTGCTATTTCCGGCGGCAATGAAATTCCAAGCTGCTCAAATACATCCGACGACAGCAGTTCTGCAAGAGGCTCGCATGCCTTACCCAATTCCAGGGCAAGTAATTCTATCGTGCCGGCTGCATTAGCCATGATGAACAGGTTTTAGTTTCAGGCTATTTCCTGCACCATCACCAACTAGTTTCACCAGTTGTTTTATTGTAAGGCCAGGTTGAATCATCTCCATGTCGCTGGAATATTTGTCGAGCACGAGTCGCAAACCCTCACTTCCATAACGTTTTAGTATATCCGAAAACCGGGCTATACCGTCTGTAAACGAAACCCCGTCAACTTCGGCAGGTATTTTCATCCTTTTAGTTGAAGCAATACGAAGTGCATGGCGCACCCACACAGGTCCTTTAACGCGGTGCCAGAGAGTAGCTACACGTTTGTTTTCGTTGATAAGCCTAAACACTTCCATGCCGTATTGCCTGAATATTTTTTCGAGCTCAGGACCTCTCTTTGTTTTCATAAATTCTTCATACATGTCGGCTTGCCATTCGGGTTCTACTGCAACAAAGGGAGTGACGGGGACCGGAGGATTCACCTGCGGTACCGCAGGAAGCACATCAAAAGCATTTGCTTTACCTGCACCCCATCCAAAACGATCTTCGGTTGAAGTATCCAAAGGTGGGTCGGTGCAGTTGTTAACCAGGTGATCCCTGATCTGTGTGTGCGTAAGCGTTGGATTTTTGTGGAGCATGAGGGCAATCAGGCCGGCAACATGCGGAGCAGCCATGCTGGTTCCGCTCAAAGACACATAGTAGTCTTCGCAGCATGCACAGCAACATCTGCGACATGAGAAATAATCGCCAACATTACGCCGGTCGGCCAGTATGCCTGCCGAGTTAATGTCTACTCCTGGTGCCGCAAGGTCGGGCTTGGTGCGTGCAGGAATATTCGTGGTAGGCCCGCGACTTGAAAAGTCAGCCAGTTTCTTGCCCACTTTGTATGCACCTACTGAAATACTTTCGTGTGCTGCCGCATATTCACCGAGCGACGAAACGGATGTATGATGACTGACAAAATAAGGCGAGTCAGTATTCCCAAAGCGAATAAATCCGTTCAGTGGAGTTGGTAATCCGGATGAACTCTTAAATCGTATTTTCCATCTGCCTGCTTTATTCTTGCCATTTGTTGGCGGTGAAATGGCAACGTCAATCCTGTCGGTGGTGTTGCTTATCACAACCAAACTGCCGGCGCCGGCTCCGTTTGCAGTGCTGCTCTGTTCATTTGGTAAGGGATCTACAATCGGCCCTGCTCGCGGGGCCACCCATGCAATTTTACCCGGTGCGCCCGCTACAGGTGATTGCAATTCAACCTGAAGGTGCGCACCCGAATACAGGAAGCAAAATGTCCGATTGGCTTTATCGTCAGCGGGAACATAAATTTCAAATTCGAGCACAGACGCCGGCTCAGGTCCCTGCGCGGGAACGTTCGCAAATGCATGCAGTTGATTTTTTCCATCGTTACCTGCGGCAAATACGATAGCTCTTCCCACGCTATTGTTCCTGAGCAGCCTGTCGCTGATAGTTGTGACGGAAGATGTACCGTCAAGCACTTCTGAATATCTGCCGAGGCTCAGATTAATAACAAGCGACTTATTGCTGCCAGGAGCTTTGATTACTTCATTTAAAATATAGCGGATGCCATCGAGCAGGTAATTGGTGCCTACTGCAGGTTGAGGTTTGTGTTTGGGATCTGTTGCCGGCAGCTTTGCTCTTTCCCTGTCTTCATCCGAAAGTCCCCACATACGTACAACAATCAATGTGGCATCGGGGGCCACGCCTATGTAGTGATACGCCAGATGGCAGCCGCCCGACTGAGAGCCATCTCCGGCAGCAATACCCGCCACATGAGTTCCATGGCCATCTACATCTTCGTGCCTTACGGGTTTCGTTACGCCGCTGCCTTCAAGAGTTTTTTTGAGATCGTCATTGTTGTACTCTACACCATACGCCAATGGTATTTCAAAAGAGGCGATGCTTGCTTCATTGATGGGTCCGGGAGAAGCTTCGTTGCCCTGGGGGATCATGGTCTGATCCCATATTTTGTAAATGCGGCTTTCGTTCCCTTTCCGGAATGCGTGATGCCGGAAATCGATGCCTGTATCGATAACACCGATAAAAACTCCTTTGCCTGTGTAGCCGCTGAAATTATCGCCCGAGCGCGTCCATATAGTATTTGCCTTCAGATCCGGAACACTCGAGTGGAGTTCTTTTTTAGATAATACCTGCTTTTCAATTTTCTCCACCTGTGGATGCACAGCAAGGGCCGCAAGTCCGTTGATATCGGTCGAACCAAAGGCAATGTTGCCGACCATATCGGCGAGATCGAATCCCGCCTGTTGTATTTTCAGGATGTCGCCCCAGAACGTAATTATTATGTAAATAATCTTACCTTCTTCAGGAGAAAGGTCTCCCTCTTCAGGATGGCTCGCATAGTAGTTTCTGCGGGCCAGTAACAGCAGGAGATTGGGATCCAAAACTGCCATGGCAGGATAGCTGGTAATGAATAAATCACCACGCGTAATGATTCACAAAAATCCGGCACACAGAAAGGCAACGACTGTGGTATGTCTTGAACATCCAATAGCATCACCGGAAGAGGAAGTGAAATCCTGCCGGCGTACGGTAAGAATTAATTAAAGCAGTTATTAGGGGTGTCAGGTACGTTGTATTTTAAAGGTATATGATTTTACGATTAACTCACGTGCAGCTGGAATTTTTTTTAAATGAATAATTTACGACAGCTGGTAAAAATTTTAGCTTATATTAATTACACCATACACTACTAATGAGAAATAACGTTGTCACAGCTATCCTCTTTGCTTTGTTGCCTGTGCTTACTTCGTGCGCAGGTGACGGGGAAAATTCCCAAGCCAACAAACAGTCGGATAGCACCCTCCCCCAGGTTCCTGAAGGCTTTATTGTAGAAACTGCAGCAGATTCCACGTTCCTGGATTTCCCAATGTTCAGTACCCTCGATGAAACCGGCCGCCTGTTTGTTTTTGAATCTACAGGTAACGTTTACGATAAAACGCCGGATGCATTCGAAAAACCACAGTTCCGGATCAAACTACTCACCGATACTTCCGGCGACGGTGTTTACGATAAGATGACGGTATACGCCGATTCGATCGGCTTTCCGCAGGGAGGCGTTTTCTACAAGGGAAGTCTATACGCGTCGAATGCGCCACAATTATTTAAACTCACTGATACCGACAACGATGGCGTCGCCGACAAGAAAGAGGTGATTTTATCAGGATGGAAACTTAATGTAAATGCCAACAGCCTGGTTGGCCCTTTTTTGGGGGCAGATGGATGGTTGTATATGACAAATGCCATCGAAGGTTTCGACGTAACATCTAAAGAAGGTAAACATCTGAAGGGAGAAACAGCAAGGATATGGAGAGTGAGGCCTGATGGTTCCGATCTTGAATGGATCAGCGCGGGCGGCATGAACAATCCTGTTGAACTCACATTCACTCCTGCAGGAGAAGTGATTGGTACGGAAACATACTTCACAGAACCGCAGGGCGGTGAACGCGACGCGCTTGTGTATTGGATCGAAGGCGGCGTTTACCCGAAACCGAATGACAACATCAACCGCGACAAACTTCCACGAACCGGCGAGCTGATGCCAGTGATCGCAAAATATTCACGCGTAGCGCCGTCAGGCATCGGCAATTACCGGAATAGCGTGTTTGGTGATGACCATAAAAATAATTTGTTCAGTGCGCAGTTTAACACGCACCAGATACTGCGGCACAAACTTATCCGGGAAGGTGCATCGTTCAAAACAGAAGACGAAGTCTTCTTCTGGAAGAACGACGAAGACTTTCACCCTACAGATGTGCTTGAGGATGCCGATGGTAGTTTACTCGTGGTGGAGACCGGCGGATGGTTCATCAAAGGTTGTCCGCTTTCGCAGGTGTCGAAACCTGAGTTGAAAGGAACCATTTATCGTGTTCGTAAATCAGGGGTGAAGAAGATAGATGATCCTTATGGCAACCAAATAAACTGGAATGCCACCAACGCCGAAGAACTTGCGAAGTTACTGGAAGATGCACGCCCGTTTGTAGCTGACCGTGCAATGCAGGCTTTGGCAGATAAAAAAAATGATGCGGTAAATGCATTAAAGAACGTACTCGCTCAATCGAAGAACGTTGATGCCCGCACGAGGGCAGTTTTTGCATTGTACCGGGCTGGCGCATCAGATAGTAATGCACAAATCCGCGATGCGTTAAATGATCCTGATGTGCAGGTACAAATTGCCGCTGCAAAATGCCTCGGCATGTTACGTGATCAGCAATCGGTAGACAAGCTGGTCAAACTGCTTGATAACAATGTGGCTGCACCTGTACGCCGCCAGGCCGCTACTGCACTTGGACAGATCGGCGACAAAAAATCAACGTTGCCTTTGCTGAATGCAGCAGCAGGCGACAGTGACCGGTATATTAATCATGCGATTATCTATTCTTTGATCACACTTGACGAACCGGCTGTAATGATCAATGGATTGTCGCACAAATCCATTCCTGTCCGCGAAGCGGCATTAATCGCACTCGACCAGATGCAGGGCTCCCCGATTACATTTCCGGTTTTGTCGGAATATCTTTCGTCTGGTAACGACAAGCTTCGCAAAACTGCCCTGTGGATTGCTACACATCATCCGGAATGGTCGGGTGAAATGATCAATTACCTGGAAAAACAGTTTAATGCAACACTAAACACTGAGCAGGAGCAACAGGTGAAAAGCATTCTTGTTTCTTTCGCCAAAGAACCCGTGATGCAACGTTTCATATCGGCACAAATGAATAGTGCCGGCGATGCAAAAAAAATGTTGTTGTTGTCGGCTATGGCTGAAGCTCCGCTGAAACAATTTCCGGCAGGCTGGACAAATTCATTGTCACAGTTATTATCCGGAAATGACAATGCCGACATCAAAGCCAGGGTAATTGAGTTGGTACGTCTTCGATCAATTAACGGAATGGACAGGCCGCTTGGGCATATAGCTAACAATAATAAAAATCCTATCCCACTTCGTATACAGGCTATCGCGGCAATGGCGAAAGCGGGAAAGAAACTTAACGATGCACATTTTCAATTTCTTTTGTCGCAGATTACTTCTGGAAACGAAGCATCAGTGAAGCAGCAGGCTGCAACAGCGCTGGAAGGTTCCGCATTAACCGATTTGCAATTACAGCAACTCGCAAAAGATCTTTCAAAAACAGAGCCCTTCATTCTTCCGCGAATAGTACCGGTATTTGCGGGCAACAATTCGCCTGAAATCGGGAAAAAACTTGCTACAACGTTACAGCAGTCTCCCGTGCTAGATGGATTCAGTGAAGAAACAATCACCAGATTGTTCCGGAACTATCCCGCTGAAGTGCAGCCATACCGGGACTCATTGTTGTCGAAACTAAAGACGGCCCGCGCTGCCCGCCTGCAACAACTTCAGGAATATGAAGCATTGCTCGACAAAGGTGTAATCGATCGCGGACGTGCTGTATTTTTTGGCAAGGCTACCTGCAGCAGTTGTCACACTATAGGTAAACAGGGAGGTAATATGGGTCCGGATCTTACTTCCATTCAGCGAGACAGATCCGTGCACGACCTCCTGGAAGCAATAGTGTATCCGAGTGCAAGTTTTGTGAGAGAATATGAAACATTTACGGTGAAGACAAACGAGGGAACACATACAGGCCTGATTAAATCGAAATCTCCCGACGCGATTGTGCTGGTGACATCCCCGCAGGCTTCCGTCCGTATAAACCGGAGTAATATTGTTTCTACAAACGTACATGATGTATCAATGATGCCACAGGGTCTTGATAAATTACTTACCAAACAGGAAATGGCCGACCTCATGGTATTTCTGCTTGGCCAGGACCAGGATCCGGAAACAGATGCACGAATCCTCCGGCATAGTTCATCTCAAAAATGATATTCAATGAAACGTCGTTCTTTTCTGAAAAGCGGAATATTAACAGGCGCAGCAGCAACAATGGGTTCATTTGCATGGGGTGCAGAAAGTATTTCTAAGCATAAAACTCCTGCTGCTGGAGAACCATTTACCATGAAGTTTTCACCTGAATTCGGCATCTTTTCTGAAGCAGCAGGAAAAAAACCGGGCGACCAGATCAAATGGGGATACGACCAGGGATTTCGTGCGTGGGAAAACACCGGCTTAAAGAGCAGGCCTGTGAGCGAACAGGAAGAAATCAGTAAAACGGTACAAAAACTCGGGATGGATTTCGGCCAGTTCGTAGGAACGTTGACGTTTGAGCATGTAACATTTGCCGGGAATGACCAATCGCTGCGCGACAAAGTGCTGCAGGACGTGAAACAATCAGTAGAGATCGCGAAGCGGATGAACACAAAATTCATTCACAATGTACTTGGCATGGCGCATCCCAAATTGCCCTATGATTTCCAGATGGCAAATGCTGTTGAACTATTAAAGCGCATCGCCGACGTTTACGAACCGCATGGTATTGTAATGGTGATGGAATCGATGAACCATAAGATCGACCATCCAGGAATGTTTCTGCACACGATACCTCAGGCTTATGCGCTCGCGAAGACTGTTGGACGTCCTTCGGTAAAAGTGTTGTTCGATTTTTATCATGTGCAGATACAGGAAGGCAACGTACTTCCGACACTTGATTATGCCTGGGATGAAATCGCATATATACAGGTTGGCGACACCCCGGGA
>JAFAGE010000152.1 GCA_023423015.1 Bacteroidota bacterium | reverse complement strand
GTAAACGATGAAGAAAAGCCGCGTTTTGCAAAACTCAAGAAAACACAGAGCATTGAAACCATCACTTTTGATGAAGCGATGGAGCTGTTCAGGCTTCCACGTATTCTTGGCCAGTTTGAGGACCAGGATGTGGCTGTAAATATTGGCCGCTTTGGACCGTACATTGCGCACGACAAGAAGTTTTACTCACTCGGAAAAGACTTTGATCCATATACCATTTCCCTCGAACAGGCTATCCCCATTGTTGTAGAAAAACGGGCAGCAAAAGAAGAACGCACCATCAAGATTTTTGAGAAGGAAAAGATCCAGTTGCTACGTGGGCCTTACGGACCTTATATCAAACAAGGTTTAAGAAACTACAAGATTCCCAAAGAGCAGCAGGATAAAGCCGCCGAATTGGAGATTGACGAAGTGAAAAAATTGATTGAAGAAGCCAAAGCCAACCCGCCCAAGAAGACGTTCAGGAAAAAGAAAAGCTCCTAACTATTCTGCAGATGACATTCAGTTTCAGGCTTACGGAAGAGGAATACTACAAGTTTAACTACTACACGGCCTGGGCTGATCCTCGCAGAAAGAGATACCGGATCAACTATTTTTTTCGCGTCATCCTGTTATACGGTTTGGTTGCTGCCCTGTACATTTTTGCCAGTCGCCCCCGGCTGTTCTGGATCGACATCACTGTATTTTTTATCACTGGCCTGGCCTACCTGCTGCTCATCCCCTGGCTGGTGAAGCGTTCGGTGCAACGAAAGGTGGCCAGCATCCTGTCTAAAAAGGAGAACCAGCACATCCTGGAGGAGTCGGAGATAATATTGTCGCCGGAAGGAATTGTAGACCGCGACACCCTTTCAGAAAGCCGGTATAGTTGGGAGGCCATCGTTCATTTCGCCGAAACGGAAGATGCTTTTTATCTTTATACCAATTCGCATCATGCTATCGTTATACCAAAGCGTGTGATCCCGGGGCCGACGGCAATGCAGGAAATCCTGAACCTCCTGAAGGCTCATCTACCCTTGCATGTTTGATCTCCACACCATCCCGAAACAGGGAATGTTGTGGACGTGATAGGACACATTTTCCAGAGGCACAATTTTATTGATCCATAAGTAATGAACATCAGCGCGGAGTTTGTGGAAAACAAAAGCGAGCGCTCAATTAAAGTTCAACGAAATTGACACACAAACGTCCAATACAGGCTATGGAGGAAAACAGGGAAATAAACGCACTATTCCACCTCATCGATGATCCCGATGAGGAGGTGTTTGGCGCGGTGTCGAACCGGATAATAGATTTTGGCAAAGGCATCATTCCGAACCTGGAAAACCTATGGGAAAACACCGTAAGTGAAAATGTTCAGGAACGAATCGAGCTGCTGATTCACCGGCTGCACTACCGCGACCTTACTGAAGAAATGGAAGCATGGAGCAAGAACATTCATCACGACCTGCTCACAGGCGCGCTGCTTGTTGCCCGCTTTCAATACCCGGATCTGCCCACTACGCAGGTGTACCAGGACATTGAAAAACTGCGCAGGAATATCTGGCTTGAGTTGAACACTTACCTCACTCCGCTGGAACAGGTAAACGTTCTTACAAGCATTCTCTATAATTATTTCAATATTAAAGGAACCGAAGTAGCTTACCAGCAACCGGAAGAATTCCTGATCAATAAACAACTCGAAACAAAGAGGGGCAATGCAATTGCCAATGGAATCCTGTATCTCATATTAAGTGAGCTGCTCGATATCCCTATCCGTGCCATCAATATTCCGAGGCAATTTGTATTGAGTTATTTCAAGACTGACTACGACTTCTCGCGACACACGGAGAACTTTATGTATAAATCGGAGTTCTTTATCGATCCGATAAGCGGCCAGGTGTTTACGCACAAAGATGTTGAAACCTATTTCAAAAGAATAAACGTTCCACCGGTAACATCGTACTTTAAGCCGCTTTCTAACAAACGCATCATCCAGGTGTTGATCGAAGAATTCAGCAAGTGTTTCTCAGAAGAAAAAGACCAATACAAAAAGACAGAACTTCTTGCATTGGCCTCTTTACTGGATGATTGATATCTGAAACTACGCGTCGAGTTTCCAGCCATCGCGATACTTGCGTTTCACGTACTGGTTAGCTTCATCATAGTTGGTAATCTTCATATTCTTTGCATCCCACAGCAGCTTCTTACGACCGCTGAATTTTCCGTTGGCATCTTTCTGCTGGAACACGCGTAACGCGAGGTTACCCATCAGGATGGTTTCGGTAAGTGGCCCCGCATATTCAAACGGTGAACTTACTTCCTTCTTTCCGTAACCTGCAATAGAAGCATTCACCCACTGTATATAGTGACCTTCCGGAACCCTTGCAAGAGTTTCAGGAGTTTTTGCTTCTTTGGTTTTTGAAGTTGGAAGCAGCGTTGGATTGGATCCATAAGTACCGCACATCATTTTACCTTTTGTACCGGTGATGATTGCTCCGCCCCCATCGTCGCCCATTTGTTCATCTGCACCAAGTTCTTCTGGTCTTTCGGGAAGCAACCCTCCGTCCATCCAGTATAGTTTCACAGCAGGCTTACCATTAGCTGCAGGAAAATCAAGCTTGAGAGAAGAAGCAGCGGGACAGCTTTCAGGATGATAAGAAGGCGTCCACATTTGTTCGTACAGGTTTGCCACACTACATTCAACCGAAGTGGGGTAAGTAAGTTCCACAGTTTTAAAAGCAGGATCGATGATGTGGCAGGCCATATCGCCCAATGCACCTGTGCCGAAGCTCCAGTACCCGCGCCAATTAAATGGAACGAATTCTTTGTGGTAATCTTCATATTCATTCGGCCCGAGCCAGAGGTCCCAGTTTAATTCAGGTGGAACTTCATCTTTTGTTTTTGGTTTACCGAAACCCTGGGGCCACACGGGGCGGTTGGTCCAGCAATGAATTTCAGTGGCGTCCCCGATCAGTCCGGCTTTGTACCATTCCATCATTTTGCGAACGCCATCACCTGAAGCACCCTGGTTACCCATCTGCGTCACCACCTTGTATTTTTTAGCTGCTTCGGTAAGGATCCTGGCTTCGTAGATATCGTGTGTAAGCGGTTTCTGTGTGTACACGTGTTTACCCAATTGCATAGCTGCCAGTGTAGCAACAGCGTGTGTGTGATCGGGAGTGGAAATAGAACATGCGTCGATGTTCTTTCCTTCCTTACTCAGCATTTCACGGAAGTCTTTGTAATATTTTGCTTTCGGAAATTTCTCGCGTGCTTTTACAGCCTGGCGGTCGTCCACATCAACAAGCGCTACAATGTTTACATTAGGGCTTTTAGCGATCCCATTCAGGTCGCCCCAACCCTGGCCGCCAACTCCGATGCTGGCAACATTAAGTTTGTCGCTCGGCGCAACATATCCGCGTCCGAGTACATGACGCGGAACAATAAAAAAGCCTGCTCCTGCAACTGCTGTGTTTTGCAGGAATTTTCTTCTTGATTTATTCATATGTAATTATCAATGATAAAAAATGATTGCTGTTACAGGAGTTGTGCATCCATCGTAATATCGAGGTTAAGCACCTTACTTACCGGGCAATTTTCCTTTGCATCTTTGGCGCATTCATCAAACTTTTGTTTGTCGATACCAGGAACTTTGGCTTTAACCACGAGGTGTGATGATTTGATCACGCCGTTGTCGAGGTCGATGGTTGAAGTGGTTTCGATCGATTCGGGTTCGAAACCTGCAGCACCCAAAACAAAACTCAGTTTCATACTGAAACATCCTGCATGCGCTGCAGCGATAAGCTCTTCTGGATTGGTGCCTACGCCTTCTTCAAAGCGGGACTTATACGAATACTGCGCGTCGCTGATTGCCGTACTCTGCGTGGTAACTTTCCCTTTGCCATCTTTTCCGGAACCGTTCCAAACGGCTGTTGCATTACGTTTCATTGAATTCTGTTTTTGATGATGATTAAGGGTACTAAAAATACGAAATACGCAATACGAAATATGAATTAATTAAAATACTTTACAGGTGCAAATAAAACAGAGCAACCAATGGCCTTCAGAGCGCTACGCGTAGTGAAAACCCCTCTCGGAACGTTTGAAAGATCGATCCGGGAAATAGAAATTGAAGACCTGCCTCCGGGTGAATTACTGGTCAGGGTTCATTATTCTTCACTCAATTATAAAGACGCACTTTCAGCTACCGGCAACAAAGGCGTTACAAAAAATTATCCGCACACACCTGGCATCGACGCTGCAGGCGTAGTGGAACTCAGCCGCAATCCTTTATTCGCGGCGAACGACGAAGTGTTTGTTACAGGTTATGACCTCGGCATGAATACAAGTGGAGGATTTGCGGAATACATCAGGGTGCCCGGGGCCTGGGCAATTAAACGCCCGGAAGAATTTTCGTTCGACGAATTGATGACGATCGGAACAGCGGGCTTTACTGCGGCGATGGGCCTCTACAAAATGGAACTAATGGGTCAGAAACCCGAATCAGGACCCATTGTAATAACAGGTGCTACCGGTGGTGTAGGCAGCATGGCCGTGGCCATCTTTGCAAAAGCAGGCTACGAAGTAATTGCAATCACCGGCAAAGTAAATGCGAAAGAATACCTGCTTCACCTGGGCGCTACACGCGTGGAAACAAGAGAATTTGTAAACGACACTTCCGGCAAGGCACTACTGCGGACCAAATGGGCAGGAGCGTTGGACACCGTGGGAGGAAATGTGTTAAGTACTTTACTTAGAGCCTGTAAACAGGACGGTAGTGTGGTAAGCACTGGTATGGTGCAATCTTCCGCGCTCGAGGGCACTGTATTTCCATTTATCCTGAATGGAGTCAACCTGCTTGGGGTGGGTAGTGCAGAAACACCTGCTGCCACACGCACGATTATCTGGGACAGGTTAAGAAACGAGTGGAATATCAAAGACAAACTCGGAGTTATCGGCAAACAGATATCTCTTGAAGAACTAAGTACAAACTACATCGAGGCTATACTTGAGGGCAAGATTATGGGAAGAATTGTGGTTAAAATCTGAAGCTGAAAGGCATCAGCATCGAGGCATCCTCAACAACGATTACCTGGCCGGTTTCACCAGTCATAATCAATCTTACCGGTGAGCCTGTTCTCATCCGAAACTCTTCTAACTGCTGGCGACAAATTCCGCATGGTGCAACAGGATGATCGCTTTTACCCTCTTCACTTTTGTAGGTAATCGCCAATGTTGAGATAGGCATTCCCGGAAAAAGTGAAGACGCAACCGACAGCGTAGTTCCTTCGGCACAAATACCTGCAGGATACGATGCATTCTCCTGGTTGGCGCCTGTAACAACTTCTCCGTTTGCAAGCCTTGCAGCTGCACCAACCCTGAATCGCGAATAGGGAGCGTGAGCGTTCATAGCAGCATCGCGTGCCCGGGAAAGAAGTTGCCTGTCGTCTTCGTTTAAAGAAGATGAATCATCAAACACTTCGTAGCCGAACGAATATTGCGCTACTGCCATCTTTATGAACACTATTTAATTGATTTGAAAAGCCTGCTCCAGCGAATGCCATTATCAGTACTCATCCAGATGATCCATGCAGAACCTACAATATGATCTTCAGGAACAAATCCCCAATAGCGGCTATCCTGTGAACGGTGCCTGTTGTCGCCCATCATCCAGTAATAATTCATCTTAAAAGTGTACGAGGTTGCTTCCTGTTCGTTGATGAAAATCTTACCGTCGCGTTCTTCCCACTTATTGTTTTCATACACAAAGATTACTCTCTTATAC
>JAFAGE010000109.1 GCA_023423015.1 Bacteroidota bacterium | reverse complement strand
CTTCCGGTGTATGTCTACAACCATCGACGACGATAGAGAATTTAACGCAGCGGCAATGCTTCCCCATGCAGCCAGGAATATCACGGCAATAAGCAATCCCACCAAACCAGTAGGCAGGTAGTCGATTACAAAACGAAGGAAGATATAGTTGGTGTCGTTTGTTTCAGCCAGCGGATCAACCTTAGTCACAAGTGTCTTTACCGAATCCTGGATTACTTTCTCCTGCTGCAGATGTTCGCGAATTGACGCAGAAAGTTCCTTGTTTTCTTTGTCGGCCATCCAGAGTTTCACCACCTGTTGCTTTTGCTGCTGAATGGAATCGTATTGTTTTTGCAATTGTGCCGTCAATCCACTGTATTCTGAATTCTCCAGCACCTCCATCTGCCTTTTATTGAACGTTGCCGGCCTTTCGGTAAACATGTAAAATGAGAACACAAGCACGCCGAGCAGCAGTATCAGAAACTGCATGGGAATTTTTACAAATCCGTTCATCAGCAAACCCATCCGGCTTTCTTTGATGGATTTCGCAGTGAGATAGCGGCCTACCTGCGATTGGTCGGTCCCAAAATATGAAAGTTGAAAAATAAGTCCACCCACAATACCGCTGATTATATTGTACCTGTCGCCCCAATCGAATCCTTCTTCAGTGAACCCGGTGGTGATGGTATTCATCTTCCCAAGTTCGTCGCCAAGGTCAACAGCATCACTGAAACCGATTCCTTCCGGCATCAGGTTCACTACCATATACCCGGCCATCGCCATTCCAGCGAATACCACGAGCAACTGGAACTTCTGTGTGTGTGCAACAGCTTTCGCACCACCAGACACAGTGTATAAAATCAGCAGACCTCCCATAAACAGGTTAGTCCAGTATATATTCCAATTCAGGAGCGACGACAGGATGATAGCAGGCGCATATATACTGATGCCCGTTGAAAGTCCACGCTGCATCAGGAACAGAAAAGCAGTAAATGTGCGGGTTCGCGAATCGAAACGTTTTTCAAGAAACTCGTAGGCGGTATAAACTTTCAGCGAATGAAATATCGGCACGAAGGTGACGCAAAGAACAATCATGGCTAACGGAAGACCGAAATAGAACTGCACAAAACGCATTCCGTCTACATATGCCTGACCGGGTAGCGACAGGAAAGTCACGGCGCTCGCCTGCGTACCCATCACGCCGAGAAGCACAATCCACCACGGCATCGTACGGTTGCCGAGGAAATATCCATCAAGATCTTTCGACGTACGGCTTTTGTATAGTCCATAAACAATTACCGCCGCGAGCGTAACTACCAGTACTATCCAGTCAACTAACTCCATGCTTGATTATTTCTTCTTCGACGACAACATTCCACCCACGAGCACACCCAACAGTATCCCGATCAGGAGGCCGATCGACACTTTTTTAATGAACATGCCAATGGCAAGTCCGAGTACAATACATACTACCAAAGCAACATTTCTCCGACTTTCCGGCAATTGGCTCATTCTGGTTTTTTATTTAATGCAATGATGTTTGCCAGCAGGCGATATGCACCCTCAACTCCTGCAGGTAATTGTCTGAAAAATACTAGTCCCGTGTACACAAATGTTCCTTTGCCGCTCCGGGCGATGATAAGGCTGCCATTCAATTCTTTTTCTCCCGGATCATTCATAGCAATAGGTGACACAAATGCGGGATCAGGATTTCCTGCGAAGTATATGCCTCGTTCCTGCACCCAATCATTGAAGTCTTTCTCAGTAATCTTGTTTGGATAATTTAACACCTGGTGTTCTGGCAACAGAAAACGTACAGGTGACGTTTCATCCGTAATTCTTTCGCGTGTTATATCGAATTTATACGGACCTATTGATGCATTGATGGGACCGACAAAGCTGTTGGTATTATACTGTACCACGAGGTTACCTCCGTTCTTCACATATTCATTCAACACACTGTTTTTTTCAGCAAGAAAAGGGTGCACATTATAAGCACGAACACCGGTGATTACCGCGTCGAACTGTTGCAGAACCGGCAACGTGATATCCTTTTCTTTGAGAACAGTTACCTGGTAACCCATTAATGAAAGAGCTGCCGGAACCTTGTCGCCCGCACCTTCTATATAACCAATATTCTTCCCTGCAATCTTCACGTCGTTCAGCCTGATCACCACTGTGTCGCGGTCGTAATAGAATATATCGGGAATATGATTATAGCTGATGTGACGGAACTTGCCATAGCTACTGTTCGCCGGTGTGGCCGGAATCACATTCAATGGCCGGTAAACTTCACCACGCACAGGATCCGCGAATTTGTATTGAACGGGCCGGCGATAGGTAAAAGTATCGCCGGAAATGATGAGATTAAAAGCTACTTCGAATGCAGGTGGCGATTCCGGCAATCCAACGAGTTCCTGTTCTTTTACGATGAAAAATCCTTTTCCCATCTTTTCACGTAACCAATACGGCTGTGTAACGGGCATATCTTCGGGCACAACGCCCGAATTTCTCAGCACCATATTGATATTGGAGCCGGCAACACTATCTACTTTAACCTCCTTGCCATTTACTGAATACGAGTTCCATCTGATCGCAACGCCATTTCGGTTATTCAACACCACGTCTATGGCCAACGAATCTCCAAGTGTGGCAAATGGTTTATCGGAATAAGCTTCCATCCACAAGCCACTGGCTGCCGCGATAACTTCGGAAATTTCTTCCAGCTTCACATTTTTCCAGTATGAGGCAGGAAGTTTTTCAACCGCCTTGTATAATGCTACCAGGGAAGCAACCGACTTACCGGGATGAGTAACGGAGTATGATGAAATGATTCGGTTGATCATCCCCGTTATATTTGGTGCATTAATGCGGCTCCAGGTCAGATTTATTCCTTCGGTAAGACTTTTGACAGGAGCGCTCCCTCCGAGTGGTGAGAAGTATTCGAGCTGCTTACCGCGCGATGCAGCCACTCCGAATCCCTGGCTTTTATGCTGGCTGCGACTTTCGGCCGCAATTTCACCATAGCTTTTTCCAGCAAGAGTATTGAAGCCACCTACGTCTATTTTCATCTGGTCTTCGCTGGTTGTATTTATGGAACCGAAAACGTAACTGTTCCAAAGAATCCTTTTTGCCTGCCAGGGAGTTACGCCATGCCTGAATTGTTCGGGGTAAGCGTTGCTATCGGCAGCCAGTTTAAAAGCCTCGCGGGCGAGCACAGACGACGCCGAATGATGTCCATGACCTGCCCGGTTATCAGGTGGAAAACGGGTAACAATAACATCGGGCCGAAACTTACGTATCACCCACACCACATCGCCGAGAACCTTTTCTTTGCCCCAGACGCGCAATGCTTCTTCTGTACTCTTGCTGAATCCAAAATCATAGGCGCGGGTAAAAAACTGTTCGCCTCCATCGAGTCGGCGCGCGGCAAGGAGTTCTTGTGTGCGTATCAAGCCAAGTGCAACGCCCTGCTCTTCTCCAATCAGGTTTTGTCCGCCGTCGCCACGGGTAATTGACAGATAACCTGTTTTGAGAAGCTGGTCATTGGAGAGCCAGGCAATAAGCCGGGTGTTTTCATCGTCGGGATGTGCTGCCATATAAAGGGCAGAACCGAGCACCTTAAGTTTTTGAATGTGGTGCAGAACTTCGGAGGAGCTATAAGTAGCCGGAGCCTGCGATTTTACGGGGCTATTTAACAATAAAATCAACACTAAAATCGGCCCGCAAACGTTCATGCGAACGAAGATATTGTAAATGTTTATCATTCCTTTATAACTCTATGGTACTGAATTTGCGCCACCACTTGTTAATGGTTACTTTTACACCAATTATTTCAGCCTGAGAAAATTCTGGAAAATATCCCGCACATTCCTGCTCGTTGTGATCGTTTCGATCATTTCGATATGGCTGCTTATTCAAACAACACCGGTTCAGAATTTCCTGGTTCGCCAGGTTGCCAGGCATCTCTCAAATGATCTTAATACTACTGTGCGCATCAAGCATGTCGACTTTGCTCTTTTCAATAGTATGCTGCTCGAAGGCATGTTGGTGCAGGACCAGCAAAAAGATACACTCCTTTATGCCGGCGTTGTACATGTGAAAATCACCGACTGGTTTTTCATCAAAGACAAGGTTGAGCTGAAATACATCGCACTTCAGGATGCAACAATTCACATGAACCGTACAGACTCCACCTGGAACTACGAGTTCATTGTTGATTATTTCAGCGGACCTCCTTCGAAGCAAAAGAAAAAGAGCATAAACCTGGATCTAAAACAAATCGAGCTCAGCAACATCAACATCATTCAACACGATGCATGGCGCGGCGAAGATATGCGGGCCTCTATAAAGGCCTTAGACCTCAGTGCGCAGGAGATCAATTTTAACAAAAAGTTGATGCGCATAAGCAACCTGCACATCGACAATCCTGTATTTGCTATTTACGATTATCCGGGTCGGCGCCCACCACGATTACCTTCGGTCAAGAATGGTGCGGAACAGATCGCGAACGACCCTGCCCGGTTAAGGTGGAATCCTGAAAACTGGAATATTTCTATCAATGGATTCCAGATGCACGATGGTGAATTCAGGTCCGACAGGCAAACTAACCGTGAACCTTATGCCTACTTCGACGGGCAGCATATCCAGTTTACGGAGATCAATGGCGATTTCCACAACCTGCAACTTCTGAATGATTCCATCACCGGCAACATGTCGCTAAGCACGAAGGAACGGAGTGGATTTAAAGTAAACAACCTGTCGGCTGACATACACTGGTACCCGGAAGCTATGGAGTTCCGCAACTTTGATCTCCAGACCGATCGCAGCCATCTTAAAGATTACTTCGTGATGCGTTATCGTTCGTTCGACGACATGAGCGACTTCATTTCGAAAGTACGCATGGAAGGAAACTTCGACGATGCCGTGGTTCACAGCGACGACATCGCATTCTTTGCTCCCCAGCTGTCCGATTGGAATAAACCTATCAGTATAAAAGGCTCCGCAAAGGGAACAGTTGATGACCTGGTGGGCAAGAATCTCGTAATCCAGGCTGGTAAAGACACCTACCTTAAAGGGGACCTGAGCATTGCAGGCCTTTCCGACATCGATAAAATTTATGTAGACTTCGAAGCAGAAGAATTCAGAACCACCTACACCGACGCTACTGTTTTTGCGCCGGCGTTGAAAGACATCACACAACCTAATCTCTCCCAGCTGGGCTTTCTGAGATTTAAAGGAAATTTCACGGGGTTTCTTAGCGACTTCGTTACCTATGGTACACTTGAAACCAGTTTAGGTACGATTGTTACCGACATCAACATGAAGTTTCCCGCAACCCGTCCGGCCAGTTACTCCGGTAACATACAGACCACCGGTTTTGAAATCGGTGAGCTACTCAACAACAATTCTCTTGGCAAGATCGTGTTTAACGGGAAGGTGAATGGAAGAGGATTACAGACTTCAACTTTGAATGCCGAACTCGACGGAAACATTCAGCTGCTCGAATTTCGGGATTACCCATACCAGGGAATAACGGTAAAAGGAAAAGTTGCCAGGGAGTTGTTTAACGGTGAACTGGTAGTTGCAGATCCAAACCTGCAGGCAGAGCTTAACGGTCTTATCGATTTCGGAAAAGAAATACCGCAATTCAATTTCGATGCAAACATCAGCAAGGCCGATCTCAAAAAGCTTCAGCTGATGAAAGAAAGCATCGACTTCTTCGGAAAATTCCGGTTCAATTTCACGGGGAATAATATTGATAACTTTTTGGGAACTGCGCGCGTATACGATGCCGCATTATTCCGTAACGGAAAACGCATCTCTTTCGATTCGCTCTATGTGGAATCGAAAATCATGGACAGCAATAAAGTGATTTCCGCGGTAAGTAATGAATTCGATGCCGCTATTGCAGGTGAATTCTCGATTAACGACCTGCCTGCTGCGTTTCAGACTTTCCTGAACAAATACTACCCTTCGTACATAAAACCTTCGAAGAAAGTATTGACGAATGAGATCTTCAGCTTTGTAATCACCACCAAGAATGTTGAGGAATACATCACCATGTTCGATCCCAAACTGAAAGGTTTTAACTACAGCACTATTACCGGCCGGATCAACACCAGGGAAAATCTGCTCGACCTGAATGCAGATGTACCTCAGTTTAATTACGATAATCTCTCTTTTCATGAAGTAAAGCTGAAGGCAACCGGAACGTACGACAGTCTTTCACTTCAAGGCGATATTGCAAACGTTTATATCAACGATAGTCTGAATTTCCCGGGCACCGTTATCCGCGTAAAATCGTCAAATGATGTGTCTGATGTAAACTTAACCACCAGCGCGAACCAGACATTGCATTCGGCGAACCTTCATGCCCGCGTGCAAACCTTGCCAAGAGGAGTTAAAGTAAACTTCAACGAATCCCACTTCGATGTAAATGGTAAAAACTGGACAATAGAAAAAAATGGTGAGCTGGTGTTGAGTGAAGACCTGATTTCGGCTACGGGTGTAAAACTTTACAACGGTCTGCAGGAAATTGTGGTAAGTTCGGTTCCTTCAAACAGTGGCAAGGGACATGATGTGAAGCTGCAATTGCAAAAGGTAAATATGGGCGACTTCACGCCTTACCTTGTTAAATCGAACAGAATTGAAGGCCTGTTGTCAGGAACCGTAAACGTGATGGATCCGTTTGGTAAAATGCGCATCGACGTTACCGGTGAAACTGAACAATTCCGCTTTGATAACGATTCGATAGGAAAGATCGCATTAAAAGGAAAATATTACCATACGCTTCGTGAAGTGACATTTAATGCTTTGGCTGAAAATCGCGATTATAGCTTCGACGTGCAAGGCATTTACAATCTCGGAGACAGTGTTAAAAATGAAAATCTCGACATATTCACTAACCTCAGAAACACAAAGATCGACATCCTTCAACGTTACCTGACCGGGGTATTTTCTGATGTTACAGGATTAGCAACAGGTGTATTACGAATTACCGGCCCGCCGAAGGATCCGGACTACATAGGCTCAATATGGCTGGCTGATGCAACGCTGCGCGTTAAGTACACCAACGTACTTTACAAAATTCCCAACGCAAATATTGAACTGCAGGAAGACAGAATTGATTTCGGCTCGTTTTATTTCCAGGACGAATTCAACAACCGTGCACAGATCACAAAAGGAATTCTCTATCACCATGGATTCAACGACCTTGCTTTCGACTTTGTGATGAGCACCAACAAACTAAAAGTATTAGGCACAAACAACAGTGCCGGCGATGCCTACTTTGGCAATGTGATCGCACGCGCGAATATGTCGCTCACGGGTCCATTGGAAGATATGCGTATGGACATTCAGGGCGAGCCTGCGGATAGTTCTTCTCTATATATAAACACGCGTACGGGTAAACAAAGTGGCCAGGCCGACTTCCTTGTTTGGAAAGTATATGGTCGCGAAATGCAAACGGTGAGGCAGTTTCAATCAAGCAATCTTACTGTAAATCTCGATGTTACGGCAAACAACTACGCCAACATGTTTGTGATCCTTGATGAGGTTACCGGCGACATTATCGAGGCAACAGGTCATGGAAATCTTAAGATACTTGCAACCACCGACGGTGAATTTAACATCACAGGACGCTACGAAATAGATCGCGGGAACTACAGCTTCAATTTTGAATCGCTGCTACGTAAGCCATTCCGACTTCGTGAAGGCGTAGGCAATTATATTCAATGGACAGGCGACCCGGATAATGCGACGATTAAAATTGATGCAGAATATGAAGCGGAAAACGTTCGTTTCAGCGACCTGCATCTCACAGAACAAATTCAATTGAGTGAAAACGTGTTGCGTTCCCGTGGCCGCGTATTGGTTGTTGCAAGCCTATCGGAGCAACTGCTCTCACCGGTTATTCGTTTCTCTATTGAACTGCCCTCCAACAGTCCGTTAAAGAACGATGCGGATGCGCTGCGGGCACTTAATCTTATTCAGAACGACGAAAATGAATTAAACAAACAGGTTGCATTTCTTGTGGTGTTCAACAGTTTCGGTCCTGTGTCAACTTCTACCAGCCAGGGAAATCTTGCAAACACAGCATTCGAAGGGATTGTGGTGGGTACTATTTCGGGCGTGTTGTCCAATACACTCAGCCGGCAGTTTTCAAGCGTGTTCCAGAGGATATTCAACGATAAAAGTATTCGCGTAAACTTCAACGCACAGCTTTACAACGGTTCAAATATCATCAGCAATTCGAACCGCGGCATGTTCAACATCGACCGCACCAATCTCAATCTCACAGTAGGCAAAACTCTGTTTAATGAGCGGTTGACATTTACTTTCGGAAGTGCTGTGGATTTTGGCCTTTCATCAGCACAGGTGAATGAAACGCGTAATGTGCAGTTTCTGCCCGACATTACTGCTGAATGGAAAATTACTCCTGATGGAAAGCTTGCGCTTACATTCTTCTACCGCGACAATTACAGCTATCTCACATCAACAGGGCCGGGCCGGCAAAATCGTTCAGGTGCAAGTATCAGCTATCGCCGCGAATTCGATCATCCCGGTGAACTCTGGCGCAGCGATAAAAAGAAGGAAGAAAAACCCCGCGAGGAATCTGCGACAAGGAAGTGAGCGATGATCCGCCTTCGGCGGGTGAAAGGTGAGCGGTGAAAAGTGAAAGATTTATTGCCGTCTGCCATCTGCCGTCTGCCATCTGCCTTATTCCCTATTTCTCCCCCAGAATCTGGTGGCCCAGTTTATCACGCTTCGTGATCAGGTATTTTTCATTGTGCGGATTAGGTACGATTTCGATCGGGATGGTGTCTACTATTTCGATTCCGTAACCTAAGAGCGCTGCGCGTTTTTTGGGATTGTTACTAATGAGGCGAAGTTTATTAATACCAAGATTACGCAGGATCTGTGCGCCTACACCATAATCGCGTTTGTCCATCGGGAAACCAAGATGAAGATTAGCCTCAACGGTATCCATTCCGTGCTCCTGCAATTTGTAGGCTTTCAATTTGTTTACGAGACCAATTCCGCGGCCTTCCTGGTTCATGTAAAGAATGGCACCTTTACCTTCCTTTTCTACCATCATCATAGCAGCATGCAATTGTTCACCACAATCGCAACGCAATGATCCAAGAATGTCGCCGGTAAAGCAGGATGAATGCACTCGCACCATAACGGGTTCATTTTTTTCCCATTCGCCCTTTATCAGCGCCAGGTGTTCGTTGGTGGTTCCTTTTTCACTGTAGGCAATCAGCTTAAACTGGCCATACTTGGTAGGCATATCAACGCGAACAATTTCGTCGATGAGGGTATCCGATTTAAGCCTGTATTCAATGAGGTCTTTAATGGAGATAAGTTTTAGGTCGAATCGTTCTGCTATCTTCCTGAGTTCGGGAAGACGAGCCATGGAGCCATCTTCATTCATAATTTCCACCAGCACTCCTGCGGGCTCAAATCCTGCAAGACGCGCCAGGTCGATGGTAGCTTCTGTGTGCCCAGCCCTACGCAGAACGCCTCCTTTTTTTGCGCGTAAAGGGAAGATATGCCCGGGACGTCCGAGATCTTCAGGCTTGGTTTGAGGATCGATAAGCGCCTGTATTGTAGCCGCACGGTCGTGTGCGGAGATACCTGTGGTGCAACCATGACCAAGCAGGTCTACGGATACGGTAAAGGCTGTTTCGTGTAAAGCTGTATTATTGTTGACCATCAGGTCGAGACCCAGTTCATCGCACCGGTCTTCAATCAGCGGAGCGCAGATCAGTCCACGCCCGTATTTGCTCATAAAGTTCACCATCTCCGGCGTAACATTCCTGGCGGCGGTAAGAAAGTCGCCCTCGTTTTCCCGGTCTTCCTCGTCCACAACAATAACCAGTTTACCAGCTCTTATATCTTCAATCGCACTCTCAATAGTATCAAGCATCAGGTGATTTTCAGCAAAGTTACTCAGAAAATCGGAAGCATCTTTTTGCTCATAACAACTGCCTTCATAATTTGTTAATGGTGTGTGAAACCCGCTTCTGATTTCCGCATGCTCTTTGCCTTCCTCTCGCCGTTCACTATCAGTTATAGCCACGCAAAAAACTTCGGCAATGCCTTTGCCCACGAGGGAACATCATGTTTGCCATCGGGCATTTGCAGGTAAAAGAAGTCGGTGTTTTCCCTGTAACCTTTTTGTAATAATAGTTGCATGAGATCTATTGTGTCGTCGATTGAATCAATAACGCCGTTTTTATTTCGGTCTTCAGTTTCATCGAGTTCGCCGCATTCAAAGAAGAACTTCATGCCGGGTCTTATTTCAGAGTTCGCCACCTGCAGGTGCATCATGCGGTGCTGCCATGGATCGTACGATTTGTCGTCTTTGTCTACCGACCGATACCAGAAGGAACCACTGAACGCGCCGATCCTGGAAAAAACATCGGGATTGTTCCAGGCAATGTCGAATGCACTTAGAGCGCCTAGCGAAAAACCCGCATAAGCAGTCTGCCCGATTACAATTTCTTTATACTTCTTGCGAAGAAAGGGCAACAATTCGCGCATGATGAACTTTTCATAATCGGCAGCTTTCGAGCCCCAACCTTTATAA
>JAFAGE010000096.1 GCA_023423015.1 Bacteroidota bacterium | reverse complement strand
CGATTATCCCACAATACCGCAGATCTTTTCTTTTTCCACAACGAAGTCGATGTTTTTTACGGCCTGCGAAACACCGGTTTCGTTAATGAAATCGACGCTGAGATTTTTTATGTGAAGCAGTGGAAGCAATATTTAAAAAGATGCCGGTGATCAGAAGCGGAGATGCCGCACCGTCATTCCGTCGTTTATGAGTTGTTTCAACGAATCTACGCCAATGCGAACATGCCTTTCAACATATTCCGCAGTTATTATGCGGTCGCTTTCTTCTGTCTTTACACCTTCAGGAACCATTGGCTGGTCGCTTACCAGCAACAGTGCTCCGGTTGGAATTTTATTGTAGAAGCCTACTGTGAATATTGTGGCGGTTTCCATATCGATCGCATAAGCCCTGATCTTCTGCAGGTACAATTTAAATTCTTCATCGTGCTCCCACACGCGCCTGTTGGTCGTGTACACTGTTCCGGTCCAGTAGTCGACCCCATAATCACGAATGGTTGTAGATACAGCTTTCTGGAGTGCGAATGCGGGCAACGCCGGCACTTCCGGTGGAAAATAGTCGTCGGACGTTCCTTCTCCCCTGATAGCTGCAATTGGTAATATGAGGTCGCCGAGTTTATTTCTTTTCTTGAGGCCACCGCATTTACCCAGGAAGAGAACGGCTTTGGGTGAAATTGCAGTGAGTAAATCCATTACAGTTGCCGCAGTAGGCGAACCCATTCCGAAATTAATCAGGGTAATATCGCCGGCGGTGGCACATTGCATTGGCTTATTGATGTCAGCAATGCTGACACCATTCCAGTCGGCAAAAAGTTGCAGATAATTGCTGAAATTCGTCAGCAGCAGGTATTTGCCAAAATTCTCCAGCTTTTCACCGGTGTATCTTGGCAGCCAGTTGCGGACTATTTCTTCCCTGGTTTTCATGGATGTTCGAAATCAGATGATTACAGGATAAAGTACAACAATTACATAAATGATCAAAATAGACTATCCTCAGCATAATTTCCGGGTGAAAGAAGAACAGGGTAAAAAAATGATCTTCGATGAGCTGAGGAAGTCGTGGCTTATCTTAACTCCCGAAGAATGGGTACGGCAAAACTTTGTACGCTTTCTTCTTTCGCAGAATATTCCGGCTGCGCTGATTGCGATTGAAAAAAAAATAATGGTGGGCGAACTCTCTAAAAGATTCGACATCGTTGTTTTCGACAACAATCATCGGCCATGGATGATCGTGGAATGCAAAGCAATGTCGGTGGCGCTTTCTGAAGAAGTATTACACCAGGTGCTCCGTTATCACATTTCCATACCGGCAGCCTTTCTCACCATAACGAATGGTACGCATAGTGCCGTATTCGGAAAGGAGGGCGGACGCCTCGCAGAGCTGAACGAATTTCCTACGGGAATATTCCCAGCTCAGCATAACTCGTAGCAACTTTATCGATTGCCACCACATACGCCGCAGTTCTCATGTCGGGGATAGCCGGATTTCTTAGCCAACAATCCATAATTTCTCTTGTTGCAGTTATCATCGTTTCTTCAAGACCACTGCGAACGAGGTCTACTTCTTCAGGACCATGCATGATGAGTTCGCGGTCTTCCGATGAAATGTTTTTTCCGGTGAGACTTTCCATTTGTGCAAGAAGCTGGCCGTTGAGGTTTTCGGTAAAACGTTTTTCCATACGGCCATAACGTACGTGGCTAAGATTTTTCAGCCACTCAAAGTACGATACCGTAACGCCACCAGCATTGAGGTACATATCGGGGATTACAAGCACGCCTCTTTTTATAAATTCTTCGTCTGCTTCAGGAGTGAGCGGTCCGTTTGCAGCTTCTGCGATAATTTTTGCTTTTACGCGCGATGCATTTTCACCATTCACCACGTTTTCAAGCGCTGCCGGAATCAGAATGTCGCACTCCATTTCCAACGCGTCGGTATTCGTTTTGAAATCAGAAGCACCGCTGAAGTTCAAGATAGACTTTGTTTCGTTGCGATGTTTAACCACTTTATCAACGTCCAGACCATCGTTGCTATATATTGCTCCCTCGTATTCTGCAATTCCAACAATCAGTGCGCCCGCTTCCTGGAAAAATTTTGCGGAATGGTATCCCACATTTCCTAATCCCTGTACAACTACACGCTTTCCTTTCACACCGGTTTTTAAACCAAGTTTCTTCATCACATCGGGCATGTTGCACACCTCGCGTATGCCGTAGAAAACGCCCAGGCCGGTGGCTTCCTTTCTTCCTCGCACACCACCCTGCGTTACCGGCTTACCGGTTACGCAACCCTGTGCATCGATTTCACCCGGACGCATGCTGCTGTAGGTGTCAAGTATCCACGCCATTTCGCGTTCACCTGTTCCATAATCGGGTGCAGGAACGTCTACGCCCGGTCCAATAAAGTTTTTCTTTATGAGTTCTGCCGTGTAGCGCCGCGTAATTTTTTCGAGATCGTATGCGCTGTATTTCCGTGGGTCGATGGAGATACCGCCTTTTGCTCCTCCAAAAGGAACGTTAACGATTGCACACTTGTATGTCATAAGTGCCGCCAACGCCATCACTTCGTCGAGGTTTACGTTTGTTGAAAAGCGAATACCGCCTTTGCACGGCGATTTGTGATGTGAATGCTGAACGCGGTAAGCTTTGATTACTTCTATTTTATCGCCCACTTTAACGGGAAAGTGCATACGATAAACTGCGTTGCATTGTTTAATTTGTTCAAGGATTCCCGGATCCCACTTTGTAAATGCTGCTGCCTTGTCGAAACTCTTTTCTACTGCGCCGAAGAAACTGTAATCTTGCTGGGTAGACATATTGAATTTTATGGTTTAGATGTGAGATAAGCAAGCGACTGAGACATCATCCTTCTTTCTCCATCCGGCCAATCTTCCGGTCGAGCCGGATGATGTAGATAAAAAGGCCGGCAAGTACGGTTCCGAGAACCGCGACCACCACATAGGTTTTTTCGTTAGCACGCATTCCTGTTGCTTCTCCGTGTTGTACCGATGCGGTATCCTGTGCAAAAAGAAAGAGGGAAAGGGCAAAGAACATTAACGTGAACAAAAATTTCTTCATAAGCTGCCAGATAATTTTTTTTCTGCTAGGTATGCAATGCGAAGACGTAGCGTAGTTACCCAAAGACCAAGTAAGGACCATCCAAAAACCGCTGGCCAGAAAACTGCGCGCATAGCGGGGTCGAGATCCTGGCCGCTGAGACCTGGGTTACCGTCTACTCCTTTGCCGCCGGGGTGAAGAGATTCTACCAGTCTTGGTAAAACCATGATCATTGGTATGTAAATGAAATAAGCAAAAATATTATAGACAGCAGCCACGCGCCCACGCTTGTCGATGTCGGTAATTGAATTTCGCAAAACAAAATAGGCGAGATATATCAGCAATGCAATGGCTGCTCCCAATTGTTTGGGGTCGTTGCTCCAGGCGGCACCCCAGGTGTAGTTTGCCCAGATTGCACCGGTAATCAAACCCAATAACCCGAACACGATCCCCGTTTTTGCGAATTCCAGGGCGATAATGTCGTGTCGCCGTTCCGGCCTGCGCAGATACATAATGGAATAAACCAGAGAAACCGTAATCAGGAAAAGTTGTCCAAACCACATGGGAACATGAAAGAACATGTTCCTGATAGTTTGTTCAAGGTTGCCGATATCAGGCACTGTTATATAAAATCCGGCAATAAGTGTATAGAAGAGTAATACAACACTAAGAATTTTCCACCATCGCATGCAACTGATTATTTACTTCCGGGAGATGCTAAAGTGAACAAAATTAAGGTAAAGCGATAATTCCCGGATATTTTTTAGTCTTTCCACAGAAAGGGAAACAAGATTACAGAAAGTGCTATCACCATCACATCAAACCCCGCAAGGAGAAGACTCATCTGGGTATATCCCCCCTGTATTACATCGGCAAATGCCGTGTTCGAGATACGCATTAACATAAGGATCTGTGGAATGATCAACGGAAACCCTAAAATCGCAATCAATGCTGCATTTTGCCTGGCCCTGGCTGCGATGGCAGCTAAAAATGTGAACACAAGGCTGAGGCTCACACCGCCAAGACATACCGTTCCAACAAAACGAAGCGGGTAGGTGAGTGCGTTGCCCATCATCAGGTAAAACAACAACAAGCTGGTGACACTCATGATCATCATCAGCATCGCATTGAACAGCAGCTTTGCGAGAATAAAATTGCGTGCTCCGGAAACACTGTAATAATAAAGCATTCGTCCGCTACTTTCCTGTAAGAAGCTTTTCGCCACAGCGTTCACACAAACAAATAATTGAATCATCCAGAATAATCCGTTCCATACCTGGGCTTCAGGTTCACCCATAGCCAGGTAAAGCACAAAAATGGTTGAAGCAACATACAGTAATACACCATAAAAAGTGTATTGCTGGCGTATTTCGAGCAAAATGTCTTTTTTGAGGAGAGCAGTGATATGAGCGAAAGCGGTATTCAAATATTAGGTACAAAAATTGTTAACTTTGGCTAACCCTTTTTCATCTTAAAAGTATCCATTATACTATGGAGCGTTTAGCCGAACTCATCAGCAAATTAAAAGAACAATTCGAACAAAACGCCGATACGCAGAAACTGTTGGGAATTACCCTGCTGATTGAACGCGAACTGATGAAGCGTCAATCCTCGCAAACCCCCGCCAGCAGTAGCTCTAAGGTGGCTGTAGTTATGCCGGCAGTTCGCAACGGTTATTCATCACATACCACAGAAACACTTGTTGAAGAGAAGCCTGAAGTTAAGCAGGCACCACCTGCACCACCTGCTGCGCATCACGAAGAAGAAGTAAAAAAGCAGGTGACGGTAGAATATGAATTCAATCCGCACACAGAAATTCCGACACTTTCGCAGCAGCACAGCATGAAAGAGATCAACGAAATGCTCGCCGGCCGCGATTCTTCACTTAATGATAAGTTAAAAGAACATAAGGTTGAAGTCAGCCATGTGCTCGCCGATCACCCGATAAAGGACCTGAAAAAAGCCATCGGCATCAACGATCGTTATGTATTTATTAACGAATTGTTCAGGGGTGATGAGGTTATGTACGAACGCAGCCTGAAAACCATCAACGGCTTCCGGATTTTTGCAGAAGCAGAATACTGGATAGAACGCGAATTAAAAGTAAAGCTGGGATGGGAAGAACATAAAGACACGACCCGCCATTTTTATCAGCTTATCAAAAGACGGTTCTCCTGAATGTAGTTGAGGATCCTTTCGGTTGCACCTTTTTTTCGTAACACATACTCTCTCGCGGCTTCTTCACATTCCCTGTACATGACTTCGTTCGATAACAGGGTGTTTAATATTTTTTCTAAGTCGAGAGCATTGTCCACCGTAAAAGCAGCACCTTCTTCAAGAAGGTCAATTGCTTCCTGGAACTGGTTAAATACAGGTCCGAAGATTACGGGCTTGCCATATACCGCAGCTTCCAGAACATTGTGCACACCATCTTCGCCGAATCCCCCGCCTACATAGGTGATAGTAGCATAACTGTACAGGCGCGACAACATGCCGATGTTGTCGATAATTAATGTGTTTTTGCCAGATGCCAGATTTGCATCTTTTGACAGCCGGGAATATCTCACTGAGTAATGAAATAATTTCTCAATGTCTTTTATATGGTCCTCGCTGATCTCATGTGGAGCAATGATAAACCGGATGTCGGTGTGGGTGTTTGCATAATGATCGAGTTCTTCTTCATCTTCAGGCCAGGTGCTCCCGGCTACCACCACGGGATTATCGCCGATAAATTCATCGATCAAAGGAACAGGCTGAAAATTTTCAGCGATGTCGATTACGCGGTCAAATCTTGTATCTCCGCTAACGCTGGTATTGTTATGTCCGAGTTGTTTTAACCTCTTTTCCGACCCGGAGTCTTGTACGAACATCCAGGTGAAAAACAGGAGCATTTTCCGGTAAAGTGGTCCATACCAGCGGAAAAAAGCATGATTTCGCTGGAAAATTGCTGAAATAAGCAGAACGGGCACATTCCTCTTTTTTAATTCATACAGGTAATGATACCAGTAATCGTACTTGATCCAGAATACCAGCGAGGGATTGATGTATTGAACGAAGCGCCGGGCATTGCTGCTGGTGGGTAATGGAAGATAAAAAACGAAATCTGCACCCTTGTAGTTTTTCATCACCTCATAACCCGATGGTGAGAAGAAGGTTACTACGATGCAATAACCCGGAAAACGGCGGTTGAACGATTCTATCAGGAAGCGTCCCTGTTCAAATTCGCCAAGGGAGGCGCTATGCAGCCAGATAACTTTACGGGTATTGGATTGCATAGCCTGCCGAACGGTCCGCATTATGTTTCGGCGGCCTTTTAACCATTGAGCCGCCTTGGGATTCCACAGGGAACTGACCCGAATAACAAGCTCGAGGAGGCGGATAATGATGTTGTCTATCAATAGGAACACAGGCAAATGTAACAAGCCGGGTCCACTTCTGCGGTATACAAGGGTGTCGGTAGCAGCATGGTAACTTTGTATAAACCAGTTTTTTAAAGTACGTTTGTGCGCTTTTTTCACGAATCTGGAACGCATGACGCCGATACAAATGGTTGATTTAAAGCAGCAATACGCTGCGATCAAGACGGAGATAGATACAGCTTTGCAGGACGTTCTGGACAGCGCAGCCTTCATCCAGGGAAAACAGGTGCAGGAATTTGCCGATCACCTGGCCAGGTACCTCAATGTAAAGCACGTAGTTACCTGTGCCAATGGAACCGATGCCTTGCAAATCGCATTAATGGCACTTGGCCTTCAGCCCGGCGATGAAGTGATTACGCCATCTTTTACTTACGTGGCCACTACAGAAGTAGTTGCTCTGCTAAGGTTAAAACCCGTATTCGTTGAAGTGGATCCAAAAACGTTCAACATCGATCCACAGGCTGTTGAAAAAGCAATCACACCCAAAACAAAGGCTATTGTTCCCGTACATCTGTATGGACAGGCGGCCGATATGCAGGCAATAATGGATATCGCGAAACGCCATAACCTGTTTGTGGTTGAAGACAATGCGCAGGCAATAGGTGCCGACTATTCATTCCCTGATGGCAAGTCGCGAAAAACGGGTACTATCGGGAACGTTGGTACCACGTCTTTCTTCCCTTCTAAAAACCTGGGGTGCTATGGTGATGGTGGTGCCATGTTCACCAACGACGATGAACTGGCGGCAAAACTGAAAATGATAGCCAATCATGGTCAGAGCAAAAGATATTACCACGATATGGTTGGATGCAACAGCAGGCTGGATACATTGCAGGCCGCTGTGTTGAACATAAAACTCAAATACCTTGACAACTACATTAAGGCAAGAGTTGCAGTAGCAGATTACTATGACAAAGTATTTTCTGTAGATAGCAGGATAACAACTCCTTATCGTGCACCCTACACTACGCACGTATTTCACCAATACACTCTGCAACTGGAAGGTATCGACCGCGATGGACTAAGCAAATGGCTTGCTGATCACAATATACCTTCAATGATCTACTATCCTGTGCCAGCGCACAGGCAAAAAATGTTTGCGGCTTTCGGTGGATCGTCGTACGACCTGAAAACTACCGATTGGCTGACTGAAAGAGTAATATCCTTACCCATTCATACGGAGATGCAACAAGAGCAGCTGGAGCACATCACATCGAAAGTGATGGAGTACATTAAATCTAAATAACAAACAACAGATGAAAATTGCAGTGGTTGGCACCGGCTACGTTGGATTGGTTACGGGAACCTGTTTTGCCGAAACCGGTAACGATGTGATTTGTGTAGATATAGATAAAGCGAAAGTTGAAAAGCTCAGCAACGGGCAGATAACTATTTATGAACCCGGACTTGAAAAACTCTTCCTGCGTAACCTGCGCGAAGAACGTTTGAGTTTCACTACCTCACTGAAGGATGGAATTAAAGATGCGGCTATCGTGTTCCTGGCATTACCTACGCCACAAGGGGAAGATGGTTCCGCAGATCTCAAATATGTGCTGGGAGTAGCCGATGAACTTGGAAAGATCCTGAACGGATATAAAATAATCGTGGACAAAAGCACCGTGCCTGTTGGTACTGCCGAAAAGGTCCGCGATGCAATCGCTAAGAACTACAAAGGTGAGTTCGACGTGGTGTCAAATCCAGAGTTTCTTCGCGAAGGTGTAGCTGTTGACGATTTTATGAAACCAGACCGCGTGGTAATCGGTACCGATTCACCTCGCGCACGCAAACTGCTGAACGATCTGTATTCACCGTTTGTGCGCCAGGGAAACCCGATAATTTTTATGGATGAACGCTCGGCTGAGCTCACGAAATATGCAGCTAACTCTTTCCTCGCAACGAAGATTTCATTTATGAATGAGATCGCGCAGCTGTGTGAAAGGTTGGGTGCCGATGTAGATATGGTGCGAAAAGGTATTGGTGGCGATGAACGCATCGGCCGCAGGTTTTTATTCCCGGGAATTGGTTACGGGGGCAGCTGTTTTCCGAAAGACGTGAAGGCATTGTCGAAATCTTCGAAAGAAGCAGGTTACACATTCAAGATACTTGAAGCGGTAATGGAAGTGAACGACAACCAGAAGCTTCATCTGCTTCCCAAAATCAAAGCGTTCTTCAACAACGATCTTAAGGGAAAGAAGATCGCATTGTGGGGACTCGCATTTAAACCAAATACCGACGATATTCGTGAAGCACCTGCACTTTATGTAATCAACGAATTATTGAGAGCAGGCGCATCCGTTCACGCCTTCGATCCCGAAGCCATGAACAACGTTCGCGCATTGCTTGGTGATAAGATTTCTTATGCTGAAAACCAATATGAGTGTCTTGAAGATGCCGATGCATTGGTTATTGCCACTGAGTGGAATGAGTTCAGAACACCGAATTTCCTCAAAATGGTTACTACCTTGAAACGTAAGGTGATCTTTGATGGTCGTAATCTGTTCGATACCCTGGCAATCCGTGAACTTGGATTTCATTATGAAAGCATTGGCCGTGCACCGTCGGTTCCTAATTCTGTAAACTCAACATCTCATTAGCATGAAGCAAAGGGTATTGATAACCGGCGCGGCAGGTTTCTTAGGATCGCACCTCTGCGACAGGTTTGTCAGAGACGGATTCCACGTGATTGGCATGGATAACCTGATTACCGGCGACATGAAAAATATTGAACATCTCTTCAAGCTTCCCGATTTCGAGTTCTACCATCACGACGTTTCCCGGTTCATTCACATACCCGGTGATCTCCATTATATATTACACTTTGCCTCACCGGCCAGCCCGATCGACTACCTGAAGATTCCGATTCAAACGTTGAAGGTAGGCTCGTTAGGTACCCACAACTGTATGGGGTTGGCAAAAGCAAAAGGCGCGCGAATCCTCGTAGCATCAACTTCGGAAGTGTACGGCGATCCGCTGATTCACCCGCAACACGAAGAATATTGGGGCAACGTAAATCCCGTGGGGCCCCGGGGGGTGTACGACGAAGCCAAACGGTTCCAGGAAGCCATAACTATGGCTTACCACAACTTTCATGGACTTGAAACCCGCATTGTTCGCATTTTTAATACCTACGGACCCCGTATGCGTCTCAATGATGGCCGCGCCCTCCCGGCATTTATCGGGCAGGCTCTGCGTGGCGAAGACCTTACGGTTTTTGGCGATGGATCACAAACCCGCTCGTTTTGCTATGTTGACGACCTGATCGAAGGGATTGTAAAACTCCTGATGAGCGACTATCACCTGCCGGTAAACATTGGCAATCCCGATGAAATCAGCCTTAAAGACTTTGCAGAAGAAATAATCAAGCTGACCGGAACAAATCAGAAGATCGTGTACAAGCCATTACCAATGGATGACCCTAAACAAAGGAAACCGGATATTTCCAGGGCAAAGAAGCTCCTTGGCTGGCAACCTGAGATAAGCAGGAAGGAAGGCCTGAAAAGGACTTACGAATATTTTAAGTCGTTGCCCGAGGAGGATTTATATAAAACGCCGAAAGAATTTGAGAGCCGGAAGTAATTATCCGGACCGGAATACGTTAACACTTACAAACACTCAGAAAACCAAAGATTTAGACAACAATGTACCAGAAACTCACCGAAAAGAAGGCGAAATTAGCCGTTATAGGTTTGGGATATGTGGGGTTGCCCATCGCACTTGAATTTGCTAAGAAAATCTCGGTAATCGGATTTGATATCAATGCCAAACGCATCGCTATGATGCGTAATAAGCAGGATCCCAGCAAGGAAGTAGATGCCAAAGAATTCGAGGGACGTGATATTGTGTTTACGGACGACCTTGACGTGCTGCGCGAAGCGAATTTCTACGTGGTAGCTGTGCCAACACCGGTTGATAAATACAACGTTCCAGACCTGAAGCCATTGATCGGTGCATCAACCACTGTGGGAAAAGTGCTGAAGAAGGGCGACTACGTAGTTTACGAGTCGACTACTTACCCGGGCTGTACGGAGGAGGATTGCCTGCCGATCCTGGAAAAGTTGTCGGGCTTGAAAATGGGCACAGATTTCAAACTCGGATATTCTCCTGAACGAATAAATCCAGGAGATAAAAAGAATACACTCCGGTCAGTTATAAAAGTGGTTTCCGGCTGCGACGAAGAATCGCTGAATGAAATCGCAAAAACATACGAGTTGGTGGTAGACGCCGGTGTTCACCGCGCTAGCACCATCAAAGTAGCAGAGGCAGCAAAAATTGTTGAGAATACACAGCGCGACCTGAACATTTCATTGATGAATGAGCTTTCGCTCATATTCGACAGAATGGGCATCAACACGTTCGACGTAATTGAGGCCGCAGGCACTAAATGGAACTTCCTGAAGTTCGCGCCGGGACTAGTGGGTGGCCACTGTATTGGTGTGGACCCATATTATCTCACGTATAAAGCTGCCGCCCTTGGTTACGAATCGAAAGTAATTTCTTCGAGCCGTTCAATCAACGACGATATGGCCAAGTATGTGGCCCGTAAAATCATCACACATGTGTTGCGTAATTCTAACGAACCGCGTGTTCTTGTAAAAGGCGTAACATTTAAAGAAAATGTAAGTGACATCCGCAATTCCAAGATAGTAGACACAGTAAAAGAATTGCTGTTGTTCAACATACATGTTGATGTGGAAGATCCTTATGCCCAGGGCGACGAAGTACATGAAGAGTATGGATTGAAATTGTGTAAGAAGGAAGAGAAGAATTACGACGCAGTAATTATTACCGTTCCCCACAAGCCATACCTTGAACTCGACGACGAATATTTCAAAAGCATCACAAAAGATAAAGCCATCATTGCAGATCTTAAGGGCTTGTTCAAGAACAAGATTAAGAGCAGGGCTTACTGGAGTCTTTAATGAGCAATTTTGAAAAGACAATAATGGTAACCGGGGGAGCCGGATTCATTGGCTCTCACGTGGTAAGAACGTTTGTAAAGAAATATTCTACCTACAGGATAGTTAATGTTGATGCTCTCACATATGCGGGCAATCTCGAAAACCTCCGGGATGTAGAGGATCTACCCAATTATGTATTTGAGAAGGCAGACATCAATAATGAGCAACAGATCAGTTCGCTTTTCGCGAAGTACTCATTTACACATGTTATACATCTCGCCGCTGAAAGTCATGTAGACCGTTCCATCATCGATCCGTTGGCTTTTGTGAGAACAAATGTGCTGGGTACAGTTATTTTACTGAATGCCTGCCGGAAAGCCTGGAGCGGCAGTAACTCTGATAATCTTTTTTATCATGTTTCTACCGACGAGGTATACGGTTCACTGGGCGAAGCAGGCTATTTCACCGAAGACACCTCTTACGATCCACGCTCGCCTTACTCTGCATCAAAAGCATCTTCAGACCATTTTGTAATGGCTTATCATCATACCTATCACCTTCCGGTAATCCTGTCGAATTGTTCCAACAACTATGGTTCACATCATTTTCCTGAGAAGTTGATTCCCCTGATGATCAACAATATTCTGAACAATAAACCCCTTCCGGTTTATGGT